>CAYUME010000257.1:0-6773 GCA_964445475.1 uncultured Planctomycetia bacterium | reverse complement strand
TGTCCGTGGCCCGGGGGAGCGCCTGCCGCAGCACGGCGCGGCGCTGCTCCCGGGTGAGGCGGTCGAGGAGGGGGGCGGCGCAGTCGAGGCAGGAGGCGAGGGATCCGATCCGGAGGGCGGCTCCGGAACGGAAGTCCGCCGCGTCGAGGCGGGCCCGGCAACGGTAGCAGTCGGCGGCGGCGAGGGTCTGCATCCGGTGCACCCGGCGGGGCCGGTCGGCGCGGCGGCGGCCGCACGTGTTCTTTATGTCGGAATCACGTCCTGTATTATAAACATTAGTATCATATATGCAACTAATATTCTCGAGATCGGACATCGCGGGGGGGCGCGGAGCGGGGGGGTGCCGGTCAGCCGTCGTTGACGAAGCAGAGCCGCGTCCGACCGCCCCGGTCGCGGGCCAGCAGGAAGATCCGGGTGCCGATCCGGAGGACGGGATCCTCGCGGTGGAGCTGCAGGTCGACGCCCAAGCGGACCGGCTCGGCCAGCGTCTTGCCGCTCTCGTGGACCGCCATCGCCCAGAGGGAGGGGCCGTCGGGGCCGGTCTTCTCCCACAGGACCAGGAGGCTGCCGTCCCGGCGGCGGAGGAGGTGGGGGGCGTGGGCGGCCTCGCCCGGCTTGTACTGTGTCAGCCAGACGACGCCGGTGACGCGCTGCTTGGACCACCCCCCGCCGAAGTCGTAGAAGCCGCCGGTCTCCGGCGGCGCGCCCGGCGGGTTGCCGGGGAGCAGGAGGGCGTCGGGGACCTCGCTGCCGCCGCCCGGGCCCTTCTCGAAGCTCTTCATCACCCGCAGCAGGGCGAGATCCCGCGGGTCGTCGCGGATGCCGATCCGGCTGTTGTCCAGAACCTTCCCCTCGGGCGAGCGGTCCGTCGCGACGATCACCGTGCAGCTCGCCTGTCCCTCGACCACGCCGCCCAGCTCGGTGTAGGTGGCGTTGTCGTTCGACCACTTGTAGAAGGTCCTCCCCGGGCCGCTGATCTCGCCGTAGACGGGGGAGCCGTTGCGCGCCTCCGTGCCGTGCGCGGTCTTGTAGGTGAAGACGACGCGCGAGGCCTTGGTCGCGCGCGCGATCCGGTGCAGGTGGACGCCGCGCGGGTAGTTGTCGCCGAGGTCGACCCCGAGGAGGCTCCCGCCCGCGCCCGGCACCAGGACGTTGCCGAAGGAGTGGCTGCTGGTATGCCCCAACAGCTGGACGCCCGACAGGTCCGCCGGAAAGGTCGCGGCGACCGCCGCCTGGTGGTGCAGGCCGTCGCCGCTCACGTACATCGTCCGGGGCAGGATGAGGCCCACGAGGCCTCCGGCGACGGCCATGCTGCCCCGTCCGCCGTCCGCATAGTAATTGAAGGCGCTCTTGGAGAGGTCGAGCGGGAGCTCGCGAAGCGGCTTCCCGTCGGGACGCACGAGGTACGCGGACCCCTTGAGGACCAGGCTCTCGTCACGGCCCTTTGGGGCCGGCTGGATGGCGACATAGTACAGGTTCCCCGTCGGATCGGACGTCCCGGCCAGGAGGGTGCCGTCGGGCAGGCCGGGGAGCGGGAGGGTGCGATGGCCCGACAGGGCGGTCTCGACCCACGTGACGTGGATGGCCTTCGTCGACGCGTCCTGCCAGAGCACGCCCGCCTGCCGGGCCTTCTCGTTGCCCACGAGGATCTGCCTCCCGGCGCCGACCGGTGCGGGGAGGGGAGCGCCGTTCTCGGACCGGGCGGGGGCGGAGAGATCGTAGGCGAAGAGGTGCACATAGGGGCGCTCCGGCGCCGGCTCGTTCCAGGCGGGCGTGACACACCAGCCGGTGCGGGCGAGGCCGTCGGAGAGACGTCCCTCCAGGCCGGCCGCCGATCGGTCCTTCACCGTCGCCCGGGGCGATGCTTCGCGGAGGGGAAGGAAGGCCGCGAGGCCCGGCTCGGTGCCGGCCAGCGGCCGGGCCAGTCCCTCGGCGATCGTCGCGGCGTCGCGTGCGACGCCCCAGACGGCGACATCGGCCACGAACCCGTCGAAGAAGACCGGCTTCCGGTCCTTCTCCGGGGGCGGGCCGACGACCAGCGGCAGCGCGGAGGGCGCGAGCGGGCCGAAGTCGGGGAGCTTCTGCGTCATGACCGGTTTGCCGTCGAGGCAGAGCACCGCCTCGTCGCCGTTCCAGGCGGCGGCGGCGTGGTGCCAGGCCCCGGGCCGCACGGTGCCGCCGCCGGTGACGGTCTTGGTGGCGCCCTGTGCGTTGCGCAGGCCGAGCTGGACCTGGCCGGTGGAGCTGAAGCCGAGATAGAAGGAGCCCCGGTCCGTGCCGCCCGGCGCGTCGCTCCACCGGGAGACGAGCTTGACGGGCTGCTGGAGCCGCTCGAGCGCCTTGAAGCGGAGCTCGACGGTCAGCCGGGTCGCGTCGCCAGGCAGCTGGAACCCGGCGACCTCGACCGTCCCCCCGGGCTCGCCGAAGTAGAGGGAGGGCTCCGCGTGGGCGGCGCCCGCGAGGGAGAGCGCGAGGAGGGCGAGGGCCGGGGCGGTCGGGGCCGACATGGGTTGGACGCTCCGGGTACGACGGGCCGGGTCTCCGGGGGAGGGGCGGTCACCCCGCGTTTCTGCCTATTCTATGACGCGGGCTCCGCCGGGGTTACAGGGATTTTCGGCCGGTCGGCCCGAGGCGGCGTGCCGTAGGTGCCGACCGCGCGAATCGCGTCGCGGACGGTTGACGGGCCCGTGTCCCGCGATTATACTCAGCTTGCGACGATCGTGAATAGATTCGCGATCTTTCGCGGGTCCGTCACCGCCTGCGGCGCGGCCGCGCACCCGAGAGACGTCTTGCGGTCGGTCCCGTCCGGGTCCTCATTCCGGGGTTCCCCGTGCCGCTGCTGCGACGGCTCTTCCCTTTCCTGGCCTGGTTCACGAAGTACCGGTCCGAGGACTTCCGGGCGGACTTCGTGGCGGGGCTGACGGTCGCCATGGTGCTGATTCCCCAGTCCATGGCCTACGCCCAGCTGGCGGGACTGCCGCCGCACTACGGGCTCTACGCCTCCTTCCTCCCCCCCCTGATTGCCGCGCTCTTCGGCTCCAGCCGCCAGCTGGCCACGGGGCCGGTCGCCGTGGTCTCGCTGATGACGGCCGCCTCCATCGGTCCGTTGGCCACGAGCGGCAGCGCCGGATACATCGCCTACGCCGTGCTCCTCGCGCTCGCCGTCGGTTTCTTCCAGCTCGTGCTGGGCCTGTTTCGCATGGGCCTGCTGGTCAATCTCCTTTCGCACCCCGTCGTGAGCGGCTTCACGAACGCCGCGGCGATCATCATCGCCACATCGCAGCTGCCCAAGCTGTTCGGCGTCACGGTCGAGAGCGCCGATCACCACTACGAGACCGTGGCCCGCGTGGTCGCGGCGGCATGGAACTACACGCATGCGGCGACGCTGGGCATGGGGCTGTTGGCGTTCGCGATCATGTACGCGATCAAGCGGATCAACCCGCGGTATCCGTTCGTCCTGACCGCCGTCGTCTTCACGACGCTCCTGTCGTGGGGGACGGGATACGAGCACAACCGGCGGGTCCCGCTCAGCGCCGTCGACTCGGAGGACGCCCGGCGCGGCGTCGCCGAGTTCAATCGGGCGCTCGACGACTACGCGCGGAAGGCCGAGGAGCGCACGCGGCTCAACGCCCGCCGCCAGGAGACGGTCCGCCGCCTCGGGGCGCATACCCTCGAGTACCTCCGGGAATGCCACGAGCTGGTGGAGCTGAACTACCACCTGGTCGGGATCCAGGATCGGATCGGGGCCTGCCGGACGGCGCTCCGGTCGCTCTGCTTCGAGGAGACGCGCACGGCGGACGGCGGCGTGCGGTTCCGGCTGTGCGCGAAGGCGGCGGGGGGGCCGCCGGCCGGTGGCTGCATCTGGCGGCTCCGGGTCGGGAACGTCCCCCTGGACGACTCGGCGCTGCTGCTCACGGGGGGCGGGGCGGTGGTGGGCGCCATCCCGGGCGGGCTCCCCCGATTCGCCGTCCCGGCCTTCAAGCTGGACGACTTCCTGACGCTCTTCCCGTACGCCATGATCATCTCGCTGCTGGGATTCATGGAGGCCATCTCCATCGCCAAGGCCATGGCCACCAAGACCGGCCAGCTGCTCAAGCCCAACCAGGAGCTGGTCGGGCAGGGCCTGGCCAACATCCTGGGCGCCCTCAGCCAGAGCTACCCGGTCTCGGGCTCGTTCTCGCGCTCCGCCGTCAACCTGCAGGCGGGGGCGGTGACGGGGCTGGCGAGCGTCATCACGAGCGTCGCCGTGGTCGTCACGCTCTTCTTCCTCACGCCGCTGCTGTACCACCTCCCGCAGGCCACCCTGGCCGCGGTGATCATGATGGCGGTGATCGGTTTGATCAGCGTGCCCAGCTTCGTGCACGCCTGGCAGACGCACCGGGTGGACGGGGGCATCCAGATCGTGACGTTCCTGGCGACCCTCGCGTTCGCCCCCCACCTCGACCGGGGGATCTTCGTCGGCATGGCCCTCTCCCTCGGGTTCTTCCTGTACCGCTGCATGCGGCCGCACGTGGCGCGCCTCTCGCTCCACCCGGACGGCTCGTACCGGGACGCCGAGTATTGGGGGCTCCACGAGTGCCGGCATATTGCGGTGCTCCGGTTCGACAGCCCCCTCTTCTTCGCCAATGCCAGCCATTTCGACGAGCTCATCAGCGAGCGCGTCCGGGCGCACCCCGAGGTGCGGCACGTCCTCCTGGTGGCCAACGGCATCAACGACATGGACGCGTCGGGCGAGCACGTCCTGGCGCTCATGGTGGACAACCTCCGGTCGCGCGGCGTCGGCTTTTCGATCAGCGGGCTGAAGGAGAACGTGCTCGCGCTGATGCAGCGGACGCACCTGTACGAGAAGATCGGGGAGGCGGAGATCTTCCCGACCCGGGTTGCCGCCATCCGCGTCCTCTTCGAGCGGGCGCACAAGGGCTCGAGCGAAGAGGCCTGTCCCCTCGTCCTGGTCCGTTACCGTGACGCGAGCCCCCCCCAGCGAGGATGAATCCCATGCCGATCATCAGCCTCGTCCACGGCAGCCACTGTCACGGGGAGGCGATCGGCCGCGCCGTTGTCCAGGACCTGGGCGCGGCCTGGGTCGAGGACGGGGATCTGGTCGCCGAGACCGCCCGGCGATTCGGCGTGGCCGAAGAGCGGCTGCGGCGGACGCTGGAGGGGCGCGTCTCCGTTTTCAACCCGTTCACCCGAGAGCGCGAGCGCCACCTCGCCGGTCTCCGGGGCGTGGTGGCTGACCGCCTTGCCGGCGACCGGTTCGTCCTGGCGGGGCGCCTCGGGCACCTGATCCCCGCCGGGATCGCCCACGTGCTGAAGGTCTGCGTCATCGCGGAGCTGGCCTTCCGGGTGGAGCAGGCCGTTCGCGCCGGGATGCCGCGCAAGGAGGCGCAGCGGCGCCTCCGCCAGGAGGACGAGGCCCTGGGGCGGTGGACGGACCACCTGCACCGCCGGTTGCCCTGGGACGCCGCCCTCTACGACATGCTGTTGCCGACCAGCAAGATACCTCCGGACGAGGCCGCCCGGATGGTCGTGGAGCAGGCCCGCAGCCGTCCGCTCGAGCGGACGCCGGCCTCGGACCAGGCGGTGCGCGACTTCCAGCTGGCGGCCCGGGTGGAGATGGCGATGATCCAGGCCGGTCACACGGTGGAGGTGTCGGCGAAAGCGGGGGGGGTGACACTGACCATCAACCGGCACACGCTGCGGCTCTCGCGTCTCGAGGAGGAGCTGAAGGCGGTGGCGCGGGGCGTCGAGGGGGTGCGGGCGGCGGAGACGAAGGTCGGGCCGGGCTTCTACCAGGCCGGCGTCTACCGTCAGCTGGATGCCGAGCTCCCCAGCCGCGTCCTCCTCGTCGACGACGAGCAGGAGTTCGCGCAGACCCTGTCTGAGCGCCTCTCGAAGCGGGACGTGGGGACCGCGATGGTCTACGACGGCGAGCAGGCGCTCCGGTTCGTCCAGGAGGAGGAAGAGCCGGAGGTGATGGTGCTCGACCTCAAGATGCCGGGGATCGACGGGCTCGAGGTCCTGCGCCGGATCAAGGCCGGGCACCCGGCGGTCGAGGTGATCGTCCTGACCGGGCACGGCACCGCCCAGGACGAGGCGAACTGCCGGGCCCTGGGCGCCTTCGCCTATCTGCAGAAGCCGGTCGACATCGAGAAACTGTCCGAGACCATGAAGGCCGCCTACCGCAGGGTGCGGGAGCGATCGGGAGGGGGCGCCCCGTGATGTGGCCCGGTTTCCTGGCACGCTGGCTCCCCGCCTTCCTGCGGGAGCCGCCGCCCGCGTCGGGCGACGAGACGCTCTTCAACTACCGGCGCATCTGGCGGGTCTCCATCCTCGGCATGGCCAGCGTCTCGATCGTCCCCCTGGTCATCCTGGCCTTCTGGAACCACTTCCAGTTCCAGAAGGCGATCAGCGCCGAGGCCCTGGTCACGATCTCCAATGTCGCTGCGGACACCAAGCGCTCCCTTTCCCTGTTCCTGGACGAGCGGAAGTCGGCCCTGCATTTCATCGTCCAGGACAACACCCCCGAGAGCCTGGCGGATCCGGTCCGGCTGAACAAGATCCTGAGCAATCTCAAGATCTCCCTCGGCGACATCGTCGACCTGGGCAGCGTGAGCGAGGACGGCTTGCAGGCGGCCTACGTCGGGCCCTATGCGCTCCAGGGCGTGAACTACCGGGACGAGCCGTGGTTCCGCGAGGTGATCGTGCGTGGGACGTACATCAGCGACGTCTTCCTCGGATTCCGCGACTTCCCCCACATCGTCATCGCGGTC
>CAYUME010000256.1:5872-6777 GCA_964445475.1 uncultured Planctomycetia bacterium | reverse complement strand
ATCGACGCCCGCGACTTCGCGGCCGTGGCGGCGACGGCGAGCGCGCCGCGGATCGCGTCGCTCCGCCCCACGAAGTTGTCGAGCCGGTAGCGCGTCCGCAGCTCCTCCAGCATCCGGTCGTCCCGCGCGATCAGCGCGTCCTTGTCGAGCTGGATGATCCGGTTGATCTTCACGACCTGGGAGACGATCGCGACGACGGTCTGCAGCAGGCGGAGATCCCGCTCGAGGACGGGGGCCGGCGCGTGGGGGCGGTCCGCGCTGAGGGCGCCCACGATCTCGCCGTCGACCCGGACCGGGACGCAGATGAAGGCGGTCGGCTCCGCCCGCTCCTGCGCCCGGCCCAGGAACCGCGGGTCCTGGAGGACGTCGGGCACCACCTCGGAAATGCCGGTCTCGACGACGCGGCCGGTGACGCCCTCGCCGACGGCGTACCGCGCGCGCGCGCGCTCCGCCGGCGTGAGGCCGTGGGCCGCCGCGATCCGCAGCGTGTTCGCCGCCTTGTCGTGCAGGAAGAGCGTCCCCCGGATCATCCCGAGCTCCGAGGCCAGGACCTCGAACGTCCGCTCGAAGAAGACCTTCGGCTCGAGGGCACTCGAGAGCGCATCCCCCATCCGCGTCAGCAGCGCCAGCTCGCGCCCCTCCCGCGTCTCCGTCGTCACGACGATCCGCTCGTCCGCGACGTCGAAGTGGTGGTGCGCCCCGAGGTCGGGCGGCTGGCGGCCGGCGGCCTTGCGCACCGTCAGCGTCCGCGCCCCCGCCTCCACCGCCACGTCCACAACCACCTGGGTGACGTGCCGGAGCTTCGCCAGGAACGGCTCCGAGTGCGCCGCTTTCTCGAGCAGCCAGTACGCCACGGTCCGGAGGTTGTAGAGCCGCGGACAGAGGTGGCCGAAGAAGCGGAGGAC
>CAYUME010000256.1:0-5862 GCA_964445475.1 uncultured Planctomycetia bacterium | reverse complement strand
GCGCTCGAGCATCCCCGTCAGGCTGTCGAAGACGGAGCAGGCCTCCGGCCCCGTCTCCCCCTCGATCCGGGCGAGGGCCGCCTGCAGCCGCGCGGCGTCGGTGGGCTTCTCCACCCGGACCGCGCGCGGCCGGGAGGGGTCCTCCCCTTCCGGCTTGAAAAAGTCGAGGAAGACCGCGTCGTTGTCGCCCTTCCCGGAGGAGAAGCAGTCGACGAGCACGAAGCCGCCCGGCGGCAGGAGGGGGGCGTAGCGACTGGCGATGGTCTGGGGGGCGCGGTTGAAGCTGACGTAGATCAGCGGCCGGCCCCCCGTGGCGCACGCGGCCAGGAAACTCGAGACGAGCCGCTCCACGGGCGCCCCGGAGTCGACCTCCCAGACCACGTTGTCCCCCGCCATCACCCCGCCCACGAGGCGGTCGATGTCGGGGATGCCCGTGGTCAGGACGGACGCGGGGCCGGGGACGACCGGGGTGTCGGGCATGGCTCGCTTCCGTTCCGCGAAAGCCCGGCCCGAGGCGCGGGCGGACGACATTCTACGGCGGCGCGGCGACCGCGCCAACACATTTGCCCTCAGCCCCCCTGGACCTCGGGGGGCCCCGCCAGGGAGAAGACGACGATCCGCTCCCCGCTCAGGGTGCTGATGTCGGTGTGGAGGCTCCGCACGGACTGCCCGGTGACGTCGCGGATGATCGACTCCAGCAGCGGCCGGGCCTTCTCCAGCAGCTCCGTCCGCACCTGTTTGATCAGCGTCCGGCCCTGCCCCGGCGGGTCGCTCCGGGCCAGCTGCTTCTCCGCCGGCGTCAGCACCCCCCGCAGCCGGACGATCACCATGTCGTCCACGAGGTACGCCCGCGCCTCCTCCGGGCCGCGGCCCATGTACTCGCGCTCGAACGTGACGATCGCCTCGCAGATCGCGGCCTCGAGCTGTCCGCGCGTGGGCATGGCACGGCTCCGGACG
The DNA here is from genome assembly GCA_964445475.1 of uncultured Planctomycetia bacterium. Taxonomy (GTDB): domain Bacteria; phylum Planctomycetota; class MHYJ01; order CAYUME01; family CAYUME01; genus CAYUME01. The sequence goes on along the minus strand of CAYUME010000256.1, from coordinate 4,905 downwards.
AGGTGGCGGAACAGGCGTCCCGCCCCGGGGCGCCCATCATGCGGGAGAGGGAAGGGAAGATCAAGCGAATCGCGCCGGCTCGCGCGTCACGCGGGAGGATCGACCGGCGGGCCGAAGACGGTGACGGGACGCCCGTCCGCCGCCGGATCCGCGGCCGGCGGGGGACCGGGCGAGTCGGCCGGCCCGCCGAAGGCGAGAATCCGCTCCGCCGCCTCCCGGATGCCGGAGACGACCGGAACGGCGGGATCCAGCTCGCCGCGATGCTTCGCGCCGTGCCCGGTCAGGACGTAGATGCCGGACGCCCCCGCGTTCGCGGCGAGCGCCACGTCGTGGGGATGGTCCCCCACGACGAACGAGCGACGGAGGTCGAGGCCGTGCCCGCGCGCGGCCTGGTGAAGGAAAAACGGCCGGGGCTTGATGCAGAGACACCCTTCGTCGCGGCGATGGGGGCAGCAGTAGACGGCGACGATCGCGATCCCCGCCTCCCGCAGCCGGCCGAAGACCCCCTCGTTGACGCGCGCCACGTCCTCCCGCGCGATCACCCCCAGCCCCACGCCCGGCTGGTGGGTGACCACGAAGAGGAGGAAGCGCGCCTGCAGAGCGCGGAGCGCCGGGACGGTATCGGGGAAGAAGACCGCCTCGTCGGGCGACCGGAGGTGCCCCCGGTCCTCGATCAGCGTCCCGTCCCGGTCCAGGAAGACCGCTGCGTGCCGCGTGCCGGTCGCGTCCTGCGTGGCACCATTCACGGGAGAGGAAACCTCGTCAAGCAAGGCGAGGGACATGGACCGCGGGCGGGAGACGCCCGCCCCCGCCCGCGCCGGGGCGGAAACGACACGCTCCGCCCGCGGAAGGGAACAAACGGCGCGGCGGCAGTACGCCGTGCCGTTTGTTGCCAAGCGAATCCCTGCGGGGCGAGCGGCTCACGCCTTCGCCAGCCGGTCCTTCAGGCCTTTCAGCTCTTCCATCAGGCGCGCCGGCAGCCGGCCCCCGAACTGCGCGTAGTACTCGCCGACGGTCTCCGCCTCGGTCTTCCAGCCCGCGGTGTCGACCGCCAGCAGCTCGCGGAGCGCGCCGGCGTCGAGGTTGAGGCCGGAGAGGTCGAGGGCGTCCGGGGCCGGAAGACGGCCGATCGGGGTGTCGACGGCGCGGCCCGTGCCCTCGACGCGCTCGCAGATCCACTTGAGGACCCGGCTGGTCTCGCCGTAGCCCGGCCAGAGCCAGCGGCCCTGCGCGTCCTTGCGGAACCAGTTCACGAAGAAGAGCCTCGGCAGCTTCGCGCGGTCCGTGCGCTGCGGCATGGAGAGCCAGTGGGCGAGGTAGTCGCCCATGTGATAGCCGCAGAACGGGAGCATCGCGAAGGGGTCGCGCCGCAGGACCCCGGCCTTCCCGAGCGCCGCGGTCGTGGTCTCGGACCCGGCGCAGGAGCCGAGAAAGACACCGTGCTCCCAGGAGGTGGCCTCGTTGACAAGGGGGATCGTGGTGGGGCGCCGGCCGCCGAAGAGGATCGCCGAGATCGGCACGCCCGCGGGATCCTCCCAGGCCGGGTCGATGACGGGGCACTGGGCGGCGGGGGCGGTGAACCGCGAGTTCGGGTGGGCGGCCTTCCGGCCGCAGTCGGGCGTCCACGTGTTCCCCTGCCAGTCGATCTGCGTGGCCGGCGGCGGGACGCCCATGTCCTCCCACCAGATGTCGCCGGCCGGCGTGAGGCCGACGTTGGTGAAGATGCTGTTGCGCTCGAAGGTCCTCATGGCGTTCGGATTGGACCCCATCGAGGTCCCCGGCGCCACGCCGAAGAAGCCGGTCTCCGGGTTGACCGCGTAGAGCCGGCCGTCGGCCCCGACGCGCATCCAGGCGATGTCGTCGCCCACGCAGCGGACCGTCCAGCCCGGCAGCGACGGCCGCATCATGGCGAGGTTGGTCTTCCCGCAGGCGCTGGGGAAGGCGGCGGCAATATAATGGGTCTTCCCGGCGGGGGACGTCAGGCCCAGGATCAGCATGTGCTCGGCGAGCCATCCCTCGCGGCGGGCGGCCACCGAGGCGATCCGCAGGGCGAGGCACTTCTTCCCCAGCAGCGCGTTGCCGCCGTAGCCCGACCCGTACGACCAGATGGAGGGGTCGTCGGGGAAGTGCACGATGTACTTCTTCGCCGGATCCGGCTCGCAGGGCCAGGGGGCGTCCGTCTGCCCGGGCTTGAGCGGCGCGCCGACGGAGTGGAGACAGGGAATGAAGGCGCCGTCCCCCAGCCGGTCGAGCACGTGCCGCCCCATGCGGGTCATGATCCGCATGTTGACGACGACGTAGGCGGAGTCGGTGATCTCGATCCCGATCTTGACGAGCGGCGAGTCGAGCGGCCCCATCGAGAAGGGGATCACGTACATCGTGCGCCCTTCCATGCAGCCGGCGAAGAAGCCGCGCAGCTTCGCCTTCATCTCCGCCGGGTCCGCCCAGTTGTTCGTGAAGCCGGCCTCCTCCTGGCGGGTGGAGCAGATGTAGGTGCGGTCCTCCACGCGGGCCACGTCGCTGGCGTGCGAGCGGGCCAGGAAGCAGCCGGGTCGCTTCGCGGGATCCAGGGCCGTAAACGTCCCCCCGCGGACCATCTCGTCGCACAGGCGCCGGTTCTCGGCCTCCGACCCGTCGCACCAGTGGACGCGCGCGGGACGGCAGAGGGCGACCGCCTCCTCGACCCAAGCCAGCAGCTTCCGGTTCCTCGTGGGGGCCTCGCTCACGCCTCCTCCTTTCCCAGACAAAAAAAAAGCCGGCACCGTCCCCGGGGGAGAGGCGTGCCGGCCCATTGCGCAGCCTGTAGTCCGCGGACCACCCTCTGCCAATCTGCCAGAAGACGGAACATACATATCGGGTCCCGCCGTGCATTGCAAGTCTTTTGGCATCCCCGGAGACGCGGGCGCCCGCCGCGTCGGCGCCCCAGGAGGCGGGGCGCCGACAGCAAGTCCTTTCCCTCCCGGCGGGATTGTTGTAAAATCGGAGAACACGCGGGGCGCGGCGATCACGAGAGGGGCTCGCCATGCGGAATAAGCTGCGCCGGCGGCCGGCCCGCCGGCGACACCCGGCGACGCCACGCGACACCGACCGACTCCTTCACGACCTCCTCCAGGCCCTCCCGACCGGCCTCCACCTCTACGAGCTGACGCGCGACGGCCGCCTCGTCTTCGCCGGCGCCAACCCCGCCGCCGACCGGATCCTCGGCGTGAAGAACGCCGCGTTCGTCGGCAAGACGATCGAGGAGGCCTTCCCCCCCCTGACCGACACGGAGATCCCAACGCGCTACCGCGAGGTCGCCCGGACCGGCAAGGCCTGGCGCGTCGAGCGCTTCGAGTACGTGCACGGCGGCATCCGCGGCGCCTACGACGTCCACGCCTTCCCGATCGGCCCCGGCCGGATCGCCGTCCTCTTCGCCGACGTCTCCGCGCGCCTCCGCGCCGAGCGGGAGATCGAGGCGGACCACCACCGCTACATGGCGCTCTTCGAGGAGGCCCGCGACGCCATCTTCCTCGCCGACCCCGCGACGGGTGCGATCCTCGACGCGAACCGGGAGGCCGTGCGTCTGACCGGCCGGAGCCGCGCCGAGCTGCTCGGCCTCCGGCAGGAAGCCCTCCATCCTCCCGAGGACGCGGAACGCTGCCGGACGATCTTCCGGGAACACGTGACCGCCGGCGGGGGGGCCTCCGTGGAAACGAGCCTGCTCGCCCGCGACGGCCGGCGGATCCCCGTCGAGGTCCGCGCCAGCGTCATCGACCTGGGCGCGGGCCGCCGCGTCATCCAGGAGATCTTCCACGACCTCACCGAGCGCATGGAAACGGAAGCGCGACTGCGCGCCATGGCGTCGGAGTGGCAGGCCACGTTCGGCGCCGTCACCGACGCCGTCTACATCCTCGACGCGGACCAGCGGATCCGGCGCTGCAACCGGGCCGCCACGGACTTCTTCCGGCGTAACGAAGGGAAGCTGCTCGGGCACCCCTGCTGGGAGTTCCTCCACGGGGGCGCCCCGCACTCCGACTGCCCCTTCCGGCGCATGCAAAAGAGCCGGCAGCGGGAGGTCATGGAGCTCCAGATCGGGGACCGCTGGTTCCGCGTCGTCGTGGACCCCCTCTTCGACGGCACCGGCCGGCTGGCCGGCGCCGTCCACATCCTGCAGGACATCACCGACCTCCGGAAGGCCTCGGACAAGCTGCGGTCGGAGCGCGACCGGGCCCAACGGTATCTCGATGTCGCCGACGTCCTGCTCGTCGCCCTCGACGCGACGGGAACCGTAACCCTCGTCAACCGGAAAGGCTGCGAGATCCTGGGCCGGCCGGAGGCGGAGATCGTCGGGCGGGGCTGGTTCGGGACGTTCCTGCCGGAGCGGATCCGGTCGAAGGTCCGGGCCGTCTTCGACCGGCTGATGCGCGGAGAGGTCGAGCCCGTCGAGCACTTCGAGAATCCCGTCCTGACCGCCCGCGGCAGCGAGCGGCTGATCGCGTGGCGCAACACCCTGCTCCGGGACGCGACGGGCCGGATCACCGGGACCCTCAGCTCCGGCGAGGACGTCACGGACCGGCGCCGCTCCGAGACGGCCCTGATCGCGAGCGAGACCCGGCTCCGGGCTACGCTCCGCGCCGCCCCCGTCGGCATCGGCATCGTCATCGACCGCGTCTTCCAGTCGGTCAACGAGCGGCTCTGCGACATGACGGGATACGCCGCACCGGAGCTGCTGGGCCGGGACGCCCGGCTGCTCTACCCGACCGACGAGGAGTACGCGAACGTGGGCCGCTCGAAGTACGGACAGATCGCGGAGCGGGGCCTCGGGACCGTCGAGACCCGCTGGCTCCGGAAGGACGGGGCGATCCTGGACATCCTGCTCAGCTCGGCCCCCCTCGACCCCGCCGACCTCCGCCTCGGCGTCGTCTT
>CAYUME010000255.1:2791-6795 GCA_964445475.1 uncultured Planctomycetia bacterium | reverse complement strand
ATCCTTTAATCCCCGGCATCCAGGTTCTGACGGAGCGTCAGGGCGTGCGGTGCGGAGACTACACAGCCGACCAGCCCGGGGACTCGCGATCCAGGATGCGTTTCAACGCCGAGAAATGCAGTTCCGATTGCTGCCGCTCGCCCTCGATCGCCTCGCAGGTCTTCGCTGCCATGGCCTCGTCCACCAGGCGCAGGGCGCGTCCGGGATCATCCTGACGATGATCATGTGCAAGGCGATGCACCGGTCGCTGGCCAATGTCATGTTCGGCGGATTCGGCGCGACGGTGTCGGCCGGCGGGGACGCAACGACGGCGAAGGGCAACGTCAAGGAGGCCTCACCCGAGGAGGCCGCCTCGATCATGGCGGCCGCCCAGTCGATGATCGTCGTCCCCGGCTACGGGATGGCGGTGGCGCAGGCCCAGCACGCGGTGCGCGAGCTGGCGGAGCTGCTGTCGAAGAAGGGCGTGACCGTGAAGTACGCGATCCACCCCGTGGCGGGGCGCATGCCGGGGCACATGAACGTGCTCCTGGCGGAGGCGAACGTGCCCTACGACCAGCTTTACGAGCTCGAGGCGATCAACGACGAGTTCCAGCGGACGGACGTCGCCCTCGTCGTCGGGGCCAACGACGTCGTCAACCCCGCCGCGCGGGCCAACCCCGGCAGCCCCATCTTCGGAATGCCGATCCTCAACGCCGACCAGGCGAAGTCGGTCTTCGTCCTGAAGCGCTCGATGAATCCGGGGTTTGCCGGCATCGAGAACGAGCTGTTCCTCGCCCCCAATGCCATGATGGTCTTCGGGGACGCCAAGGCGACCCTGTCCAGGATCGCCGCCGCGGTGAAGGAACAAGGATAACCCGCGTCGCCCTCCCTCCCCCACCCGTCCGAATCGCCGGACGTCCGCGACTCCAGGCCCTGTTCTGTTCCGGGGGCCTTCCCGAAGGGAGTTCGGGTCCGCGTAGAGCGGCATGTCCGAGGGCGGCGGAGCACGGGTCCGGAAGACGAATGCGGAAAAGAGCGCGCGGCATGGAGGGCGTTCGTGTTTCGTGCAACGGGGTCGTGAGTCGCACGCGCACTTCGTGCCCGTACCCCCCTGGTCTGGGGGGATGGAACCAGCTGGCGAGAGGTCCGGTACGGCGGCCGAGGCGAAGGCGGGAGGGGACGGGTCGGGGCCTAGGGCTCGAGCTCGACTTCCCAGTACGCCTTGGAGAGGAACTGCTCCCAGGAGAGGCGGCGGTCGCCGCGGGGGATGTTTACGAGCACGCTCCAGGCCGGCTTCTTGGGGGCGCGGCGCAGGGCCATGCGTGCTTCGTCGGGCGTGTGGTCGGCCTTTTTCGCGTTGCAGCCCAGGCAGGCGAGGACGCAGTTCGACCATTCGCTCTTCCCGCCGCGCGACTTGGGGAGCACGTGGTCGATGGTGAGCGACTCGGGGCCGGGCTGGGCGCCGCAGTATTGACAGGTGTAGCGGTCGCGCTTGAAGAGGTTGCGCCGGGAGAAGACGACGGTCCCTTCGCTGCGCCCCTCGTAGGCGATAAGGCGGATGACCTCGGGGGCGATCAGGGTGAGACGGGGCGTGCGGATGACGGCGTTCCGGAACCGGTCCTGCGCCCGTGCCGCCTCCCCCCAGGAGAGGAGGGTGTGCTCCTGGTAGGTCACGGGGTCGACGATAACCGCCCGGCCGCGCATGACGAGGGCGATCGCATGCAACACCGATGTGGTCTTGACCGCGCGCCAGTGGCGGTTGAGCGTCAGGACGGGACGTGTCAGGACGGCGGCTACGGCGCTCATAGGGGTTTCGTCGAATACTTGCCCGTCCGGCGAATCCCTTATGAGAGTTGCGTTAATGTACTCCTTGGCGTGTGGAAGTCAAGAGAACGTCAGGGGCTATGAAGGACAGCCGGGTTTGCGCCGGTCTCTTCAACGCACAGCTGTCGCGGGGAGGCGGTTCCCGGTTAACGGCCCAGGATCTCCAGGCACTGCAGGAGGGCGCGTCCGTTGTGGTACGGGCCTTTCCAGGCGTGTGCCTTGCCGCCGCCAACGGATCCGTCGGGACGGATCGTCTCGTGCCACTCCCCACTCTCCGCGTCCGCCTGGCGCGACTCGGTCCATTCCAGGGTCCGGAGATAGCAGTCCGCATAGGCCTTTTCGCCCGTCAGGCCGGTCATGTAGAGGGAGGCGACCAGGCCTTCGGCCTGGACCCACCAGACCTTGTCCCTGCGGGTGGCCGGGACGTTGAAGGGGCCGAGGTCGTAAAAGCCGCCCTGTTGGGCGTCGTAGCCGAAGCGGAGGGCGTAGTCGAAAAGAGTCCGGAAGAGGTCGCGGTAGGGGCCGGCGGAGACCCCCGCGGCGCGGCAGGCGTCGATGACGAGCCAGACGTTCTCGATGTCGTGCCCGTAGGAGACGACGTCGTAGGCTTCGCCCGTGAGCGGAGTCCAGTCGCGGCGGTACTTGTCGGTGCACGCCCCGACGGTCTTGCGGACGACGGCATTGGTCTGGATGGCGAGAAGTTCCAGCAGCCGGTCCCGGGCCGCGGGGTCGTGCGTCAGGTCGACATAGGCCGTGAAGGCCTCCATCAGATGGAGGTGGGTGTTCATGAGCTTGGTCCCGGGATCGGTCTGTCCCATGACGCGGGGGGTCTCGGCCACGGCGGGCGACCAGTCGCGCTGGAACCACTCGCGGTATCCGCCGTACAGGTCGTCGTGCGCTTTCTCCTCCAGGAGCCGGAAAAGCGCGCGCGCCATCCGTTCCGCCTCCGCGTCGCCGGAGACGCGGGCGTATTCCGACAGGGCGTAGAGGCCGAAGGCCTGTCCGTACAGGTGCTTGACCGGCGTGACCGCCTTTTCCCCGCTCGCATCGACCGACCAGTAGAAGCCGCCGTGCGTGGGGTCCCACATCCGGTCGCGCAGGAAGCGGAACCCGTGCTGCGCCGCCTCGAGATAGTCCGGCTTGGCATAGGGGGATCGCGTCAGGCGGGCGTAGAACCAGACGGCTCGCGACTGGGTCACGATCGCCTTGTCGGCCGGTCCCTTCCACTGCCCCGCCGCATCGTGGTTCATCCGGAACCCGCCGTGCTCCGTGTCGATTGCCGCGGGGTGCCAGAACGGAAGGATGTTCTGTTGGAGAAGCCGTTCGAGGGCGGCCCGGGTCTGTCGTATTTCGGGGGGCAACGGGGCGTGGAGCGTCAACGGGGCGGGAGGGACTGGGGTCGTCGTCGGAGCCTGTGCGGACGAACAGGACGCGACGAGGAGGAAGGCGGCCGGGAGAAGAGGCACGCCGCTCCACGCGTTCCGGTTCATGGGGTGCTCCTGATGCGGGCGGGTTGACACAACGGCGACGATGCGTCCCATTATCGCGGAATCGGGCGCGTCGTCAAGCGGTGGCCGGACGGGCGACCGTACCCGTCACCCCGCGCGCTCGAACCGCACCATGCGGGAGCCGCAGCGGAACGCGGATTCTCGCGGATGAGACTCCGGCCGGATCCCGTTCGACCGTTAGCTGCGAGGCGCTGCGTTCATCAGCGGATTCCGTTTCATCGCGTGGCTGCAAGGGCCCACAGGACAGCCGTCCCGGGCGCTACTGCGTCGAGATTCGGATGTGGACGGCCGCGGGGCCGACGCCCTTGAGAAGGAGCGAGACGGGCCGCGGGGCTTTCGCGATGCTCCCCAGGAGGATGTCCCGCCCCTCCTGCCCCTTCCCCGCCAGGCAGGCCGTCCACCGGTCGCTTCCCGCGCAGGGGACCTTGACCGCCTGGCGAAGCCCGGCATAAAGACGGTAGATGTGGTAGACGGGATGGGTTCCGCCCTTCGCGTCGACGATGCCGCCGAGCATGTCGTCCTCGTGCCCCCAGTTGGCGCGACAGGCCCGGTCGACCCGGTAGATGTTCTCGAGGTAGTGGAACCAGACGACGGCCCGGCCGGGGTGGAGGCGACCCGGGGACTCCCGGGTGGGCTTCTCGGGTCCCGCGCCCCACTCGTCGCAGTGGATCTCGCGGATCTTCTGGGCGGGAT
>CAYUME010000255.1:0-2781 GCA_964445475.1 uncultured Planctomycetia bacterium | reverse complement strand
TGAAGCAGGTTCTCGGCGAACGAGCGGGCGAGCTCGGGCAGCCGTCCCAGGTCCCACTTCTGTTGTTGGGGCGCGTCGGGGTCCCAGCCCGTATAGTGCCAGGCGAGGTCGTTGCACTCGAGGCCCTGGTCCCGGCAGGAGTCGAGGAACGCGCGGTACTTGTCGTGGCTCGGGAATGCGAAGCCGGGCCCGCAGATCTCGAGCGCCGGATCGGCCTCCCGCAGGGCCTTGAAGGCGTGCGCGTAGAGCGCGTAGTACTTCGCGATCGGCTTGTGGCTGATGTCGGGCTCGTTGACCGGCTCCCAGATGATCCGCCTCGCCCGCTCGGGGCCCACCTGACCCACCAGTTTAAGGACGTCGGCTTCGTAGCGTGCCCAGTCCTCGTGATCGCTCTTGATGAGGTCGCTCATGACCAGCTTGTAGCGAGCGCCGAGGGCGTGGACGCGGTCGACGGCGGCGGGAAGGCCCCCGGCGATCCGGTTGACGAACTGGTGGCCGATGCGGAAGAGACCCGGGTGGAGCGGGCGGACGGTCTCGTCGGGGAGCGCGTCGCGAAGCCCGCCCAGGAATCCCGTGCGGGGCGGCGTCGTGCCGGCGGATCTGCTGAAGTCGACCGATAGCGTGCATGCATCCGGTTCGGCGGACTGAACGAAAGCGGTCACGGACAACGAGACGGCAGCGACTAGAGCGTGGCACGGTCGGAAACGCATGAAGGGCCTCCCGTTCAATTGGGGCGACATTATATGTCCCGAGGGTGCGCGATTGGTCGCGAAACAAATGAGGTTGTTGTCGTGCGCAGTCCTGCCCGGCAACCAGAGCAACGCCGGGCGGCATTCTGTTGACATTAATTGCGATTTTCGTTAATGAGGGGCCGTGGACACTCTTAGTCACACGCCTCTGCCCGGAAGCCGCCCCGTTTCTAGGCCGCCGGAACCTCGGCGAAGGCGGCTGGGGTGGGGACGATCCGCCTTCGCGCTTTGCGCTACGGTGGACCAGCGGGCCGGTTTACAATTCAGGCCGGGCTTCGGCGGGTTTCGCGATGGTGTTGCTGTTGGAATCCCCGCCCTTCCGGGGCGGGGAGCATCACTCTGGAACAAGGAGATACGAATGCGCATTATGACCGCGATCCTGGTCCCGGCCCTCCTGGTGGGTTGCGGGGCAACCACCAGTGAGAAATACGAGCGCGACGCGATGCCGGACATCGGCAACTACCCCCCCAAGCCGGCCGGCTACAAGAAGCCACGCGCGGCGATCATCGGCTTCCAGGACAAGACGGAGACGGTTCGTGGCCGTGCGATGCGGGTCTCCATGACGGAGCCCGGGGTGATCGAGATCCGGGATGCGTCGAACAGTCCGCTCGCCCAGCAGGCCTCCGACCAGTTCATCAGCCTTGTGGTCCGCTCTGACCGGTTCAGCCTCATCGAGAGAACTCGCGTCAACGACATGCTGAAGGAGCAGGGGATGACGGGGGTCGTCGATCCGGCCGAGCTGGCAAAGCCCGGCAAGGTCCGCGGCATCGACTACCTCTTTTTTGGCGCCGTCACGAACTTCCGCGTGAAGTCCAACAAGATCGTGAAAGGCGGAGGCTTCCTGGATTCCGTCCTGGGAAACATCGCCCCCGTGGATATCGACACGTCGAGGACGGAGGTTTCGACCGAGGTCGGTCTGGACATCCGGCTCGTGAACACGACGACGGGCGAGATCGTGGCCTCGGAATTCGGCGAGGTGAAGCGCACGGACACGGCGAGCGCGTGGGGGGTCCGGATCCTCGGGATCGGCGGCGACGCGGAGAACGATCTCCAGATCGACGAAGACAGCAAGGGGAAGATCCTCCGGTGGGCGATCGACGAGACGTACAAGAAGATCCTTCCGCCCATCGATGCGAAGTTCTCCCAGGCGCAGCTCTCCTACTGCCCGAACTGCAAGACGGAGATGGAGCCCGGGAAGAACTTCTGCACGAAGTGCGGCAAGAACATCGAGCCCCCGAAGTGCGCGAAGTGCAGCAAGCCCCTGGAGCCCGGCGCGAAGTTCTGCGGCAGCTGCGGGGCCAAGGTCGAAGAGGCCCCCGCGCCGGCGGACAAGAAATGACGTGATCCTGACGCAAGCGGGGCCCTGCCGACGTCCTCGGCAGGGCCTTTTTTTGTCGCAATTGCGCTGGTGATGCGACCGGGCCGCTGTTATACTCGCCCCCCGCTCGGGCGATCGCGCCGAACCCACCCCGTTCGAACGCCGTCGGTGTCGATCCTCCGGGCAGCCTTATCCCCCCCTGTTGAGGATCCGACATGCAAGCCGCGCATGATGCCGCCTGCCTGAAACGCGTCGCCTCGATCGGCCTCCTGGATGCCGAGGATCCCCGGCGGAACGAGATCCTGGACAAGCAGGCCTTCTCCGGCGTCATCCGGTATTTCCGCGTCCACGCACCGGCGATCGCACGGACGTGCCGGCCGGGGCAGTTTCTCATCGTTCGTGCCGACGAGCGGGACGAGCGGATCCCTCTCACCATCGCCGACTTCGACGCCACGGCGGGCTGGATCGAGATGGTCGTCCAGATCGTCGGCGACAGCACGCGGCGGATGGACACGCTGCATGCCGGCGACCGCTTCCTCGATATCGCCGGCCCCCTCGGTCACCCGAGCGAGATCGCGCGCTTCGGGACGGTCGTGACGGTCGGCGGCGGCGTCGGCATCGCCCCCGTCTTCCCCATCCAGCGCGCGTTGAAGGCCGCCGGCAACACCGTCGTCAGCATCATGGGCGCCCGCTCGAAGGAGCTCCTCTTCTGGG
>CAYUME010000254.1:0-6795 GCA_964445475.1 uncultured Planctomycetia bacterium | reverse complement strand
GACGATGACGGGCGAGCCGATCGCCTCGGAGATCTGGGGGCCGGTCCAGCGGACATGGGTCGCGGAGACGTCGCCGCTGCCAGCGGGGTCCACGGCCACGCCCTTGCCTCCCCGCCCGCTGTCGAAATAGACGATCCCCGCTCCGAAGGCCGGCGACGCCGCGTCCCCCGCGCCCCGGCACCACCAGAGCGGCTTGCCGCTGGCCGGGTCCAGGCTGCGCAGCGCGTTGTCCGTCTCACCCGCCCCCGAGGCCAGCACCAGCATCTGGGGCTTCCCGTTCACCGGGATGAGGACCGGCGTGCTGTGGCCGAAGGCCATGTCCGGGAGCTTCTGCCGCCACGCCACGTCGCCGCTGGCCTTGTCGAAGGAGATCACGCCGGAATCGCTGGCCTTCGCCATGGCGCAGAACAGGATGACGGTCTCCCCGAAAAGGACGGGGCTGCTGCCGATCGTGACGTCGAAGCTGTAGGGGACGATCTCTTTCCGCCAGGCGATCTTCCCCTGGAAATCCAGGGCCGCGATGACCGCGGAGCCAAAGACGCAGAAGACCCGCTTGCCGTCCGTGACGGGCGTGGGGCCGGCGTAGCCGCCGCCCGGTCCGCTGCGGAAATCGTCCCGACGCCAGGGTCCCGGCGGCACGAGGGTGTCCCACAACCGCTTCCCGTCGGCGGCCGCGTAGCAGGTGACATGGTGTTCGGGGATCACGTCCTTCCGGGGCGCGCCATCCCCGGGCCACTGGACGGTGCACACGAAGACGGAATCGCCCCAGACGATCGGGCTCGCGTGGCCCTGGCCGGCCAACGGGGATGTCCAGAGGACATTCTCGTTCGCGGGGCCGCCCCAGGTGACGGGCAGGTTCTTCTCCTCCGTGAAGCCCAGCCCGGTGGGGCCCCGGAACCCGGGCCAGTTGTCGGCGGCGGCAGGCGACGCGTGGGACCGCGCAACCATCGCCAGGAGGGCGGCGGCGATCGCGACCCGTGGCATCGCGAGTCTCGTCATCATGGCCTGTTTTCTTCCCACACGAGATGCCGTTCTCAGGGGCGCGTCGCCAGGTAGAACCAGGTGCAGGCGGCGGGCACGGTGGTCTGGTTGAAGCAGTTCTCGTTGTGCAGCGGGTACCGGCCGAAGTCGATGAACTGCTCGTTCGCCGGCCAGTCGTACCAGTTCGGGACCATCTTCTTCGTCGGCCCGAAGTTCAGCAGCCACTGCTGGACCCAGGCGTTCGCGCCGCGGCTCATCGCGTTCCCCTCGTTCCCCTGCCCGTAGGGGATGTGGCCGACCGGGACGTCCGGGTACTGGCCGGTGACCTGCGCGTCCACGAAGAAGGGGAAGCGCTCCGCGCGATAGCCGACGCCGGAACAGTATGAGAGATTGTCCGGGTTGGCGCCGAGGCTGTAGTTCGCGCCCTGCACCGCCGCGGCGAGGTAGGCGGGCTTCTTCGTCAGCTCGTAGGCGTAGATCAGGTTGAGCCCGCCCGCGCCCGGCGTGCTGAAGAACCGGCTGACGAAGATCATCGGCATGTCGGTGCGGTGTCCGGCGAGGATGTCGTAGGCGTTCTTCCGGCTGAACGCGATGGCATGGTCGGCATAGGCCGCGATGCGCTCCACCGCCCGCTTCTTCAGCTCCGGGTCCCCCAGCGCGTCCGGCAGGCGGGCGTACGCGAAGTCGGCCTCGGGCTGCTCCAGGTAGAGCGACGCCGGACCGGGCAGCTCCGAAGACTGCCTGAACGCCTCGTCGTAGGCCGGTTCGCGCGTGGCCGCCAGCAGCTCCACGGCGGCCAGGGCGCGCTTGTTGCGCAGTTGCTTCGGCAGGTCCTTGTGGAATCCGAGGACCTTCCGGTAGGTCTCGTCGTCCGCCTTCGCGTGCGCCTCGGCCCAGGCCCAGGCGCGCCGGGCCGACTCCAGGTACTCGGCCGACAGCTTCTGGTCGAAGGCGGCGAGCACGCGCGCGGCGCGGGCGGCCGCGGCGGCATAGTGCATCGTCGTCTCGTGGTCGACCGCGTAGACGCCGGCGTAGGCAAGCATGGAGCTGGTTTCGCCGGGATAGCACCCCCAGCCGTCCCCGTAGCCGCCGCGCACGCCGCCGTCGGGGAGCTGGAGCCGCCTCCAGAGCGGCATCTGCCAGAGCGCCTCGTCGAGGAGGTCGGGGAGGCCGTTCTTCATCTCCTCCGCCGGCAGCGAGAGCTTCATCCGGGCGAACGCCGAGGGATTCAGGTCGTGCAGGCCGAGCAGGTCGAGGGTCGCGCTGAGATGGTGCCCGACCGTGTCCCAGTCGCCGGCATCCTGGTAGCCGCCCCAGACGCCGGTCACGGGCTTCAGGGGGCCGGCATTCGCCAGCTCCAGCATGTGCTTCCCGCGCACCCCCTCCTGCCCGGCCTGGCACGGGATGTCCAGCTGGAAGAACTGCACGCCGTCGTCGGGGTGGAACGTGCGCTTGCGCGTGAAGGCGCAGGCGGGCGGCCCCAGGTCGATCCCCTGGCGCTGCGAGAGGATCCCCTGCATGGCCGCCTTGAACGGCGCCTGCCACGCGTCCGGGGCGATGCGGAACGGCCCGCTCGTGCCGATCCCGGGGACGAGCACGCGGTACGCGCCCGGCGCGTGGAAGGCGCTGAAGTCCAGGCGGTAGACCGCCGACTTCGTGTAGTCCGTCTTCTCGTGGAGGCAGATCTGCTCCTCGGCACCGTCCGCTTTCGCGAGCTCCGCCTTCCCGGTGAAGACGGTCTTTCCGGAGGCGTCCACCAGCTCGTAGGCGTCGGGGCGGTGCGCGCTGCTGCCGTGTTTCCCGTCCTTGTCCACGCCCATCCAGAACGAGAAATAGGCGCGCTTCCAGGGGTCGTCCGGGCGGTAGCCGGTCTGGATGGCGTGCACCGCCAGGCTCTGCGTCTCGCGGGGTTTGTGGACGTAGGCGGCGGTCTCCCGGGACGTGTTCACCCCCACGAAGCGGATCGTGTACGTCGCGCCGGCCTGGAGCGGCGACGGCAGCCTCAGCGAGATCGTGTAAAGGAACGGGAGCGGCTGGCTGTAGCCGTCCGGCTTGCCCTTGCGGAAGACCGCCACGGGCGCCGCCGGGGCGGCGTACGCCGGGTCGTCGGCGGACCGGATCGCGTAGGCGGCGGGCACGTCGACCACCGACTCGTCGAGCAGCTGGCCCTTCGACCGGCTTTCGATGAATACGGACTTGCCGTCGGGCGAAAGCATCCCGATCCGGGCGCGGCTGTTGTCGACCTTCCGGAAGAGCGCCTTCTGGGCGTACGCCACCACCTTGCCGTCCTTCACCTCGTACCGGGGCTTGTCCTTCGCCTCCTCCGCGATCTCGTCCCCGGGCTCGGCCACGTAGGGCACGAGCCGGTTGTTGACGTGCTGCCCGGCCTGCACCGTGACGGCGAGGACGTCCGGCGCGACAGCGCAGACGTGCCGGACCTCCGGGCCGTCCGCCGGATGCGGGGCGCCTTTGGAGAGGAGATCCCGGCGGGCCTGCTCCCGGGCCTCGGCCTCCCGGCGCGCCTGCTCGGCCTCCTTCGCCCGGATCGCCCGGAGCTGCGCGCGCTGGGCGCGCAGCGCGTCGGTGGGCGGCGTCAACCCGACGCCGGCCAGGACCAGGTCGACCGGCTTGTCGCTCCAGTCGCCGATCAGCATCACGGTGGCGACCGGGCCGAAGCCGGGCGTCGTGCCCGGCTTCTCCACCTTGAACGGCTCGGCCAGCGAGGCGCCGTAGTCGGGAAGGACCGTCTGGGTCCGCCCCGGCTTGAGGTCTTTCAGGTCAAATCGGTAGACGTGCGCCGTGCCGTCCGCGTCGGCAAGGTGGAGGTTCAGCGTGGCGGCCTGATGCCGCTCCGTCACGGCCAGGATCACGGTCGGCGTCCAGTCGCCCTGCGTTCCGACGGCCACGCTCAAGCCGGCGAACCCCGCTCCGCCCTTGCCGTCCTTCGTGCCGATGTGGACGCCGTCCGTCCGGACCGGGAAGGCCGACTTCGCCTTCTCCCACGAGCCGAAGCCGAAGACAAACGGCTTGTCGCAGGCGCAGAGGACCGACGCGGAACCGGCGGGCTCCGCGGCCGGGAGGGGGGCTCCCGTCGGCAGCGCGCCGACCAGAACCAGGGCAAGCGTGCAGGCTCTGCGAATCGCCATGACGGTCGTTCCTCCCTGCCGATTGAGACTCCCCGCCCAAGGGCGGGGCTTCCGGGCGAAGGCGGGTGAGCGTCACTCCGTCACCAGCTTCCCCGTCTCCACCGCCTCGAAGTCGCGCCCCTTCACGCGCTTGAGCGTTGCGAGAGCCTCGTCGTCCCACGTCGGGTGCGGGGCGCCGCTGACGAACCAGTCGCCGCCGTTGTCCGCCAGGAACATCCCGTACCGCTTGAGCCCCTCGAGGATCACCCGCGCCGGCGGCGGGAAACGCGAGGTGTCGTAGCCGGCCTTGAGCCGGACGCGGAGGCCCATGGGCGGGAGCTTTCGGTCCCGCGAGCGGCTGGCGAAGTGCGTCGCGGGCGGGATGTACCCGCGCTGCGTCCGCTTCACCGTGAAGCGCAGGGCATGCCGGAGCACCCCCTCCTCCACGATCTCCTCGTAGCGCGCCAGCCCCGGGAAGATCGGGAGCCCCGCCGCGTCCGCCGAGGTCCAGCCAGCCGGCCGGAGCGCGTTGGAGGCGAGGTCGAAGACCGCCCCCGAGCCGGCCTTCCAGCCCGCGTCGGTCTTGTGGGCGCCGAAGAGCTCGTAGAGCCGCCGGTTGCGGGCGTCGATGACGAGGATATGGCGGTCCCCCGTGGCGGCCGGCCCGCCCTCGATGGGGGCGTCCGGCGGGACCGGATAGGGCCCCCTGTCGCTTTCGTCCGGGTACTCGAACGTCACAGGCACCTTCGGCTGGTCGGGACCGACCGTGCAGAACGGGATGCCGCTGGGCGCGCCCTGCCAGACCGTTCCGAAGTCGGGATGGAGCGGCTTGTCCGGGCCGATCGAGGCGATGTAGTCCGCCGAGGCCGGGTGGACCGGGAGACGGGAGACGTCCCGGTTCCAGGGGTTGTCGGCGGGGAAGATCTCGACGGGACCGTGCGGGGTCTTCAGGACGGGGCCGCCGGGCGCGGCGGAGGCGGGAAGGACGGCCAGCACAAGAGTCGCTATGATCATGGGGGAGATCCGTGACATCTGCGTTTCGCCACAGAACGGTTCGTGCGCGCGAGGCGACCGTCCGGCTTCCTCCCCCCCATCCGCCGCAACGGGCGTGCGGAACGGCTGCGCCTCACCGCTTCGGCATCGCCTCCGTCAGGGGCGCCTTCCCGGCGATCATCCGCGCCGCCTGGCCGACGAGCCAGAGGTAGTGGTCGCTCGGGAGCCCTTCGTACGTGAGGAACGTCGACTCGCCCACCGGTGGGGAGTTCGTGCACTTGAAGATCGCCGTCGCCTCGTCCACCTCGTCGAACATCGCCTGGTAGACCATCGTCGCGCCGGCCTTCTTCGCCTCGGCATACTGCGTCCAGAGGAACCGTCCGCCGAGGCGGGGGATCTGGTCGAGTTTCGCCTCCGGTTTCATGTTGTGCCAGCTGAAGCCGGGGAAGACGACGGGGAGGTACTCCTTCTTTTTCTCCCGGCACCATGCGATGTCCGGAGCCATGACCTTCTTCGCGAAGTCGACCACGTGCTCCGGTTTCCCGAACCGGCCCACCGTCCACGGGCTCACGATGTCGGCCAGGAGGATGAGCTCGTGCATCGCCGGGTCCTTGACGCAGTCGCGGTCGAGGGTCCGCCAGTAGGTCGGGACGCCGAGCATGACCGTGCAGCCGCCGTACGCGGGGTCGGTCTTGAGCCACTTCACGAGCTCGATCCCCTCGGCGACGGTGTACTGGCGGCCGTCGTTGAAGCCGAAGCCCCAGAGGGAGACGACCGGCTTCCCCCCGTGGTGGAGGTAGGCGGGGTCTTTCGTGATCTTCATCCGGTCGACCAGCATCCTCCAGTCGTCCATCACCTTGGTCATGGAGGCGGCGCCGAGGCCGGAGAGGTCGTACATGACGGCGTAGGCGCGGCCGTTCCGGTTGGCCCCTTCGCGGCAGTGGGCGAGGACGGTGGTAAACTGGCGGCGGCCGGCGGGGCGGGAGACCTCGCCGACGAACCGCTGGACGAAGGCGCCGTCGATGCCGTAGTCGCGCATCCACGTGAAGTGGCGGAAGACGCTCTTCGCGTTGAAGGCGCTGTAGACCTCGGCGGGCTTCCCGTCGGCGAGCTTGAAGGCGGTGGCGTAGCGCTCGTCGGGACCGAGCTCGCTGACGTCCGGCCAGAGATCGATGGTGCAGTTGCCGGGGGCGAAGCCGCCCCGTCCCTGCCAGTGGTACCACCCGCGCCCGCACCCGTCGCCCTCGGCGGCGAACCACCCCTGGTAGCCGCACATCACCTTGCCGGTCAGGGTCTTCGTGTCGACGCCGCGGGTGGAGGGGCCGGCGTAGGGCTTGAGGACGGCGTCGAGGTCGCCGACGGCCGGGGCAGCCGGGGCCGGGCGGGCCGCGGCGGCGGCCAGGCACGCGGCGAGCGCCGGTCCGAGGAGCCGGGAGGTCACGGGGGGCGTCTCCTGATCAAGGATCGGTCCGGGACGACGGGGACCGGGATTCCTGAAGATGCCGGGCGGCGGCCCGACCTGTTGCGCAGTCTGGATCGTGGCCCCGGGCGCTTACGCTTTCTTCCGGTAGTCCGTCGGACTGCATCCGAACCGCCGCCGGAACTGCGAGGCGAAGTACTGGCTCGAGGAGAATCCGCTGTCGAAGGCGATCCCGGTGACCGAGGCCCCGGGCTCGGCGGCGAGGCGCCGGGCGGC
>CAYUME010000253.1:0-6869 GCA_964445475.1 uncultured Planctomycetia bacterium | reverse complement strand
GGATTTCTTGGGTCTTTTCAGAGTTCGAGGGATCAATGATCGCCGGATGTTCTCCGGGATAGCACGTCCCCTTGTACTTGACCTGCCCGACGTAGGCGACGTTCGTCAAGAGTCTGTGCAGATTTTGCTTGTCGAAGTGGCGGCCAGGCTGGCGATTCCCACTCTTCGAAGTCCAGGACTTCGTTGTCAAGCCTCTGTTGAGGAGCTCCGGGACGACGGGGAGGAGGGCCTCCTCCTTGACGTACAACCCGAAGATCTCCTGGACCTGAACCGCCTCAGCTTCGTTCACGACCAGCTTCTTGGCCGTGTAGTCCACGTCGTACCCCAAAATGGGGCGGCTCCCGATCCATTTCCCCTTCTTCCGAGCTGCCCCCATTTTGTCCCGGACCCGTTCGGAGATCGTCTCCCGCTCGAACTCGGCGAAGCTGAAGAGGACGTGGAGTATCAACCGCCCCATCGAGGTCGCCGTGTTGAACGCCTGCGTGACGCTTGTGAACGATACGTGGTGGGCGTCGAAAACCTCCATCATCCGGCTGAAGTCGAGAAGTGATCGGGAAAGGCGATCGACTTTGTAGACCACGACGCAGTCGATCTTCCCGGCCTCGATGTCGGCGAGAAGCTGCCGGAGGGCGGGGCGGTCCATGTTGCCGCCGGTGAAGCCGCCGTCGTCGTAGCGGGTGGGGAGGGCTTCCCAGCCCGATTCCTTCTGGCTCAGGATGAACGCCTCGGCGGACTCCCGCTGGGCATCGAGGCTGTTGAAGTCCGAGTCCAGATTCTCGTCGGTGGACTTCCTGCAATAAATGGCGCAGCGAACTATAGCCAGCTTGTTCGACTGCGGATTCTCAGCGTTTTTCATGTCTTGTCTCCGACCAGCCCAAAGAACGCCAGCCCGTTCCAGTGCGTTCCCGTTACGGCTTGGGCGATGGCGGTGAGAGACCTGTAGACCTTGCCGTCGTACTCGAAGCCCCGATCGAGGATCGTGACCCGGAGGGTCTGACCGCGGTACTCCCGGGTGAGCACGGTGCCCGGCGGGGGGATTCTCGAGTCCCGCACCGGCGTGAAGGTGTGCACCTGGGTCCGCTCGGGCGACGGGGCAGTGGCGGTCGGGAGGGGGCGGAACCGCACCACGGCGTCTTTGGCCAGCTCGGCGGCTCGCTGGAGGGCGCGTTCCGAAAGCCCCCCTTCCTCGTTGGCCTGAATCTGCCAGGCGATCCGCCTCCAGAGTCGCTCCCGGTTGTAGCCGCGCGGCTCCTCACGGAAGACCTGCCGATACTTCTCTCGAAGCTCCTCAATGGAGAGCTCTCTCTAGGATTGAATCTGGGCGACGATCGTGGGTTTCATATGCCTTCTGGGCTTTCTTCCCTATTCGCTCTCTCCCGGCTGGTTAGCAAGTCGATTCTCAGCGTGGTCCTCAGATATTTTTGCGGGGGCTTCCCGCCTTCTTTTCTGGGTCAGCCGCAGGTAGCCGATAGCGAGAATGGCCGCAACCTCTTCAAGCCTCTCTTCGGGGGACATCTCGGCGAGGTCGAAGGGGCTCATCACGGCGGTCTCCAGGCTGGAGGCCGCGGGACGGGACGTGAGCGACCTCTATATACATCTACTCGCAATTTCATCGACAAAGGGGGGGGGTATGGGAGACCAAGATCAGTAAACAAAAGGGCCGCGTAGTGCACGATAACCCCGTGCTCTACGCGGCCCAAGCCATCTATACCTGGTGCTCAATTTCAGCGAATACCGAAAGTGCACCCTCCCAGAAACCGAGGACGAAGTAGGCCGTCGGGTCCTTGCGTCCGTACCACTCCATCCAGAATTCCTCCCATTCATTCCAGTCGATAGAATCATCGTTGGGGCTCACCGTCTTAACAAAGAAGTTGCTGCCACCCCACTCGGCGAAGATGGCCGAGATAAAGTCCGCGCCCAACTGCTCATACTCCGAGTTCAACCGCGAGAGCTCATCCCACTCTGCAACTCGTATTGCCCAATTCTTTCCGGCTTCGACGCCATTTTTGCGATCGTTATCTTCGCAGCGCTGTTTTGATTCCTTCAGTCGATTGATCACGTCTTTCATGGTTTAAATCCTTTTCGGTTTCGCGTTCTTGGGCGCACCATGCATGTCATCTGCGGCCGCCCGGATGCACATGCATGCGTCCATCCAGACGATGATCGCTCTCTTTATCAAGCCATGGCGGTTTCCTCCAATGACTTCTGTTCCCCCGGAGTATTGGCGGACTTGGAATCGCGTGCTTCGCAAGGGGCGGTATCCCGTGCGTCCCGTGCGTCCCGTGCGTCCGACGGGGCAGGGGCTTCTTCCCTGCGGATCGTGATCAATCGGGTGCGGTCATGGCCAGGGGCGCGGGCGAACTCGACGTCCAACCCGACTGCACGGAGGTTCGGGACGTGCACCCGGAGGCTGTCCGACAAGGCTTTCGGATTAGCGGGCCAGGGGCGGTGACGCCTGCCGCTATTCCAATCGATCGTTTCCAATGCCTCCAGAAGCTGGGTCGCAGTACCTACCCAATCGTTCCGGTTGGCCATCAGCTTCTGGACGGCTCCACACGCCGGGGTCGCCTCCAACGGAAGCAGGACGGCCTCTTCCAGATTCGACTCGTAGGCCTGCAGGAATGTCCCCGCGGGCCAATCCATCGCCTTCTCGACGGCCACCCCCCAGCGGGCGAAGTCGGCCATCCGCGGCTTGGAATCGAGTTGGACGGTCGGGAGGATGGCCATTGCGCGCGAGACGATTGTGAGCAGTGCCCCGAAGATCGCGGGGGCGGCCGTCTCGAACTCGGCCATGAGCTCTTCTTCGGTGCGACGACGGTCCGACGTGATCTCGGGGAGGCGCAGGACGATGGTCCGGCTGAGGAGGTCCGGCCGGATGATCAGATCCTCGATGCCCGTGACGATTGTCGGGCAGATAAGCTTGAAAAGCTCCTCTTCGGAATCCTTGAAAAGGCGCCGCGTTGCAAACCCGCCACCTGTCGACGCCTGACAGAGAACGTTGGACAACCAAACCGGGATCGCGGAGAGATTGTCGAGGACCTGGATGCGGGTGTTGGCGCTGCTGATCATCAGGGCGTGGGCGTTGCGCGGCTCCCACCGGAGCGGTACCGTGTTCGGATCGAGCAGGGAGCGCAAGATGCGAGCGGTGGCAGATTTTCCGGCTCCTTGACCACCCTGGATAGCCAGGATCGGATACGGACCCTTTCCACGGAGAGCGGCCGTCATCCATACGACAGCCAAGATCCAGGAAGACGCGGTTGCTGCGTTGAGGAACGGGCGAAGATCGTTCAGGACACCTCCCGCAACGGGGCGCGGCATGGCGGCCATTCCGGGGGGCCGCCGGAATTTGACGGGCGAGTGGGACACGATCTTCCACCCATGTGTCGTGATCTCGACCGCCTCCCTGGCCTCATTGAGGAGATCGATCGTGATGCCCCCGCTGGTCTCCGCCACGCGCATGAACACGTCACACTTCGGACTGCCGAAGAGGGCCTTGGCCTCGATGTCGTCGATTGTCTGTCTGAGCCATTTGGGATCGGGCGACGCTCCAGTCTTTGTGTAGAATTCACACCGAAGCCAGCGCTTGAAGTCGTCGGACTTGACGGCGAACGTTTCGAAATGGTCGTAGACGGGCACGGTGGCATACGCCTTGCCGTCTGGCGCGTGGAAACATTTGACCCGCTCCAGGAAATCCGGAGCAACGTCCTGGTCGTCAGCCTGGGGCTCAACACGCTCCGGGTGGACCCGTCCCCCCGATCCGATCAGACGGCCGTTCGCAGTCATGGCATTTCCCTCGTAGGGTGATTTGCGATGAGGTGGGGGATCCCCCTTTTCCTCTATCTCTTAACTACTCGAAATAGGGATGAAATGGGGGGGGGCGATGGGGATCGGCGTGACGAGTTTTCGATGGCCGGTCGCTCAGGTGGTACGACCGGTGATGCGGGGACCAGTTATGAAGAGGGTTGGCTTGGGTGACCCGACCATATCGAGGATGAACCCACGAGGCCGAAAATCAGAGAGGAAGAGGTAAAGAGAGGCTTTTGGGCAGACTTCGGGAGGGTTGGGTCGGATACCCAGGCGAACCCTCTTCGGAAGAGAGAGTGTGGGTATACGGGGGTGAACGTAACTAGGGCTTGGAAGAGGAGATGCGGAATACCGGCCCCGTCGTCCGGGGGCGATTCTAACGTACCCAGCGGCCGTTCAGTTCCGTAACGGAAAAGTAGAGTGTGCCCGGCAGGAGTTGAACCTGCAGCCTCCGGGTTCGAAGCCCGGCACTCTATCCAGTTGAGCTACGGGCACGCCGGCACGTTCGGCCGCTTCGCGGCCGGGCGTGCCGGCTTGGCAATTGGTTGCGGCGCCGACGGCGATCGGTGCGTGCGCCGCAAACAATTGCTGGGTGCGGAAGGGGGGAGTCGAACCCCCACGGGTTGCCCCACGGGATCCTAAGTCCCGCGCGTCTTCCAGTTCCGCCACTCCCGCCCCGCGCGCGGGAGGCCGCGCATGGGGCGAGACCGGGATCACCGATCCTCACCGCGGGGGTCGACGGAGCGCCACGCGTCCCATCGTATCACGCCTTCGCATAAAACGACAGCACGGTTTGGCCGTAGTCCCTCCGGTCCGCCAGGCGGCCGCCCTCCGGCTCCCGGATGAGCCCTGCGTGTTTCCGGTGCTCGAGGATCACGAGGCCGTCCGGCGCCAGGTCGCGCGCCAGGATCCCCTCCGCCAGCGACGCCATCCGGTCCGCATGGGGGGGGACCGTGTAGAAGGCATAGGGCGGGTCCACGAAGACGAGGTCGAAGAGGCGGGTGGCGTCTTGCCTCATGCGTGAAGCGTCTTGCGTGGAGCGTGCAGCGCTCTGCGGCAGCGCCGGTCCTCCGCGCCACGGGTCGTGGAAGGCGTCGCCGACACGCACGTCGCCGCGCTCGGCGGCGCGCATCTTCTCGAGGCTCTTCCGGATGGCCTCGGCGCACCAGCGATCGGCATCGACGAACACGACGCGCGCGGCGCCGCGGCTGAGGCACTCGAGGCCGAGGCTGCCCGTGCCGGCGAAGAGATCGAGGACGACGGCGCCCTCCAGACGCGGGGCGAGGATGTTGAAGAGGGAGTTCCGGACGCGGGCGAGGGCCGGACGGGTGGCCATGCCCTTGACCGGGACCAGCGCCATCCCCCGTGCTGAACCGCCCAGAATGCGCATGGTCAGGTCACCGGATGGACGATCGTTCTCGGGGCGCGCAACGGCGGCGTATCGTAACAAGGGGACTGGCGGTCCTCAAGGGGTTTAGCCGTCACGACCGGCCCAGGGTCTTCTTCCGTCTCAGGATGTGATGGTAATGCTGGGCGAAGCGGTGGGCCTCGTCGCGCACGGCCATGAGGAGGCGCAGCCCGAGGCCACGGCGCTCCGCCGGCACGGCGCCCGAGCGTCCCCACCGGAAGAGGGTCTCCTCCTTCTTGGCCAGGGAAAGGATCTCGGGCCTCGGGTCGATCTTCAAGTCCGCCAGCGCTTCCGCGGCGGCGCGCAGCTGGCCGATTCCGCCGTCCACCAGCAGGAGCTGGGGCAGGACCTCCCCCTCGGCCGCGAGGCGGGCGAACCGACGCTGGACGACTTCGCGGATCATCGCGAAGTCGTCCCCCCCGCCCGGGAGAAGGCCGGGCGGCGGGAGGGCGGCCTTGATCCGGAAGCGGCGGTAGCCATCCTTGTGCGGGAGGCCGTCGACGAAGGCGACCAGCGACCCGACCGCCTCGCCCCCGTGGAGGTGGGCGATGTCGACGCCCTCGATCGTCCGCGGCGGGGCGGGCAGCGCGAGGAGCGACTGGAGGGCGGCTACGGCCGCGGCGGGGTCGATCGGCTCGAGGGCGCCGGACTCGGCGGCGCGTCCGCCGCCGAAGGGGCCTCGCCGGCCGAGCGAATCGAGGGCGCGGACCTGGTCCCGGAGCCGAGCGGCCTTTTCGAAATCGAGCGCCGCGGCCGCGTCGGCCATCCGGCGCCGAAGCTCCTCCAGGAGATCGCGCTTCTTCCCGGAGAGCACCCGCCGGAAAGCGCGGAGGTCCTCCCGGTACGCGGCGCGGCCGATCCGGTCCGCGCAGGGGGCGGTGCAGCGGCCGATACTGTGGAGCAGGCAGGGGCGGACATGCCGGTTCTTCGGGTCGCCGGCCCGGATCGCGAGGTCGCATGTGCGGAAGCGGAAGACCTGCTGGAGAAGGGAGACCGCCTCCCGGAGGCCGGCCGCGTCGAGGAAGGGGCCGTAATAAACCGCCGCGTCCGGGTCCCGCTCCCGCGTCACGTAAACCTTCTGGAAGTCCTCCCCCTTCGAGATCGCCAGGAGCGGGAAGCTCTTGCCGTCCTTGAGCGCGACGTTGTAGCGGGGCTGGATGTCCTTGATGAGCCGGGACTCGGCGAGGAGAGCTTCGACCTCGGAGTCCATCTCGAGGGTCTCGAGATCGGCCGCGTGCCGGAGCATCGCGAGGGTCTTGGGGTCCCGGTCGGGGCGCTCCTGGACGTACTGGGCGACGCGCTTGCGTAGGCTCTTGGCCTTGCCGACGTAGAGCACGCGGCCGCGGGCGTCCTTGAAGAGGTAGACGCCGGGCCGGTCGGGGAGGGCTGCCGCTTTGTCCTTCAGCGTCTGGTCAGCCATGCGTCGCATTATATAGAAACCATTTTCCGGTTGACAACCCATCCTGTGGCGATAGCATACGGGTTTCCAGACGAGGTAGTGACGGAAGTTCATCCGCGGTAAACCGTTGCAATCCGCTCATCCGGAGGGGGCCTCGTGAAAATCCGATGCATCTTCCTGGTGTTTCTGGCCTGTACGCTGCCAGGGCCGCTTTCCTTGCTTGCCGAGGAGGCTCCCCCTCAGGGGCGGCTCCTGGAA
>CAYUME010000252.1:0-6873 GCA_964445475.1 uncultured Planctomycetia bacterium | reverse complement strand
CTCGAGGACCTCGAGGAGGCCCGGGACAAGGTGAAGTGGGGGCGGCAGAAACGCTCCAAGGTGATGGACGAGGAGGACAATCGGGTCACCGCATACCACGAGAGCGGCCACGCCCTCGTCGCCGCCCTCCTCCCCGAGGTCGAGCCGCTCCACAAGGTCACCATCATCCCCCGCGGCATCGCCCTCGGCGCCACCATGCAGCTCCCCGAGAAGGACCGCTACCACATGCAGAAGCAGTACTGCCTCGGGCAGCTCACCGTCCTCTTCGGCGGCCGCGCCGCGGAGGAGCTCTTCTGCAACGACATCTCCGCCGGCGCCCGCAGCGACATCAAGCAGGCCACCGACCTCGCCCGCATGATGGTCTGCGAGTGGGGCATGAGCGAGCATCTCGGCCCCATCAGCTACAGCGAGGCGGAGGAGACCCTCTTCCTCGGGCGCGAGATCACCCGCACCCGCAACCACAGCGAGCAGACCGCCCAGGCGATCGACAACGAGGTCCGGAGCCTCCTCACCGCCTGCCTGGAGCGGGCCCGGCAGCTCCTCGGGGAGCAGCGCGCGGCCTGCGACCGCATCGCCCGGGCCCTCCTCCGCCACGAGGTCCTCAGCGGCGCCGACGTCGAGTCCCTCATGAACGGCTCGGACCCGGATACGTTCCGCCCCGCCCGCGGCAGCGCCGCCGCCCGCCCGCCCGCCCCCGCGCTGCGCCCCGCCCCGGCCCCCGTCCCCCGGCCCGCCCCCGGCGCCCAGCCCAATCCGGGGACCGCGCCGGCGTGACGGACATCCCGGCTCCGGCGCCTCGGGTCCCCGGTCTCGGATCCCGGGCCTTCGCGTGCGTGACGCGCGCGGGCTTTCTTCAGGAAACGACGGCCCCGAAACCGGAATCCGGCCCGTGGACATCGAGCTCCGCGTCAATCCCCGCCGCCTGCCCGCCCCGGGAAGTCCCTGGCTCCCGTCCGCGCTCGCCGGGTCCGCCTTCCCGCCGGATACCCCCGTGCGCCTCGCCGAGGCCGGAGGCGAGACCTACCGGTTCGACGGCCTGACGCGGGAGGAGGCGGAGGCCCTCGAGCGGGCCGCCCGCGAAGCCGGAGGGGTCGCCGCGGTGGGCGGCGTCCGCGGCCCGAAAGCCCGGACCCCGGATGCCGGGGATAAGCCCCGGGAAGAGACGTCGATCTTCCGCATCCGCACGCACGACGCCTTCTCCTGCGTCCTCGCCATCGTGCCCCGCACGCTGCCCGTCCTGATCGCCGCCCTGCACCACGCCTCGGCCGCGGACCTCGGCCGCCTGCTCGCCCTCACGCGCGCCCGCGCCGCGCGATGCGCCTTCGATGTCCCCGCCCCCGGCGGATCGATCCGTCTCGGGCCCGGCGCCCGCGTCATGGGCGTCGTCAACGTCACCCCCGATTCCTTCTCCGACGGCGGCCGCCTGCCCACGCCGGAGGCGGCGGTCGACCACGGCCGGCGCCTGGCCGAGACGGGCGCGGCGATCCTCGACATCGGCGGCGAGTCCACCCGCCCGGGGGCCCCGCCCGTTCCGGAGGAGGAGGAGCTCCGCCGCGTCCTTCCCGTCGTGGAGGCCCTCGCCGGGAAGCACGGGCTTCCCGTCTCCGTCGACACCTCGAAGGCGCGCGTCGCCGAGGCGGCCTGCGCGGCGGGGGCGCGCATGATCAACGACGTGACCGCCCTCGGCGGAGACCCCCGCATGGCGGAGACCGCCGCCCGCGCCCGCGTCCCGGTCGTCCTCATGCACATGCGCGGAACGCCGGCGACGATGCAGGACACCCCCCGGTACGACGACGTGGTGGGCGAGGTGTCGGACTTCCTGCGCGCAGCGGCCGCCCGGGCGCGCGCGGCCGGAATCGACGAGGAGGGGATCCTCGCGGATCCCGGCCTCGGCTTCGGCAAGACGCTCGCCCATAACGTCGAGCTCCTGGCGCGCCTCGACGATCTGCGCAGCCTCGGACTCCCCCTGCTCGTCGGCCCCTCCCGCAAGCGGTTCGTGGGAGAGCTGACGGGTCGCCCCGTGTCGGAGCGGGCCTTCGGAACGGCGGCGGCCGCCGCCGCCGCGGCCCTCGCCGGCGCGGTGCTCGTGCGGGTCCACGACGTCCCGGAGCTGGCGGATGTCCTCCGCGTCGCGAACGCGATCGCCCGCCCGTAGCCTTGCCGGCGCGAATTCCATCCTTGTCACCGGACACCGGGTGCCGCTATATTAGTGGTGGTGCCCCCATGATCGAGTGGATCTCAACCCCCCAGCGCGCGATCCCCGTCATCGAGATCGCGATCCTCGCGGTCGCCTTTTACGCCGTGCTCCGCTTCATTCGGGGGACGCGGGGGGCCGGCGTCTTCCGCGGCGTCCTGGTCTTCGCCGTCACCTTCTTCGTCGTCCTCCTCTGGCTCACCGAGGAGCTCCACCTCCTGCGAATCCGCCGCATGCTCGAATGGGTCCTCTCGACGTCCCTGCTGGCCCTGATCGTGATCTTCTGGCCGGAGCTCCGGCGTGCGATGATCCAACTCGGCCGGCTCCGGATCCTTCGCCCCTTCACCCACACCTCACCCGCCTCGTTCCTGGAGGCCGTCTCCGTCACGGCAAAGCGCCTCGCGGGCAAGCGGATCGGGGCCCTGATCGCCATCGAGCGGGACACGAGCCTCTCGGCCTACGCGGACGAAGGGGTCCCGGTGGACGCCCAGGTGACCGCGGAGCTGCTGGAGACGATCTTCTACCCCCGTTCCGCCCTCCACGACGGCGCGGTCCTGATCCAGCACGGGCGCGTCATGGCCGCCGGGTGCCTCCTCCCCCTTTCCGACGCCTCCAGCCTGGACAAGACGTTCGGGACGCGGCACCGGGCGGCCATCGGGCTGACGGAGGAGTCGGACGCCGTCGTCGTGGTGGTCTCGGAGGAGACGGGGCGGATCTCCGTCGCCGAGCACGGGGCCCTCGCCGTCGGCGTCCCCCCCGACCGCGTGCAGGGCCTCCTGGAGGAGCTCTACGTCGGCCACCGCCCGCTGGGACAGGCGGCCGGGACGACCTCGCGGTACATGGCGCCGGAGAAGGCGCCCGCCGCCCGGGGGGAGTCCGCCGTGATTGAAAAGATGGCGGAGCCCCTCCACGCTGTCGACGCGCCGCCGGGCGGAACGGCCGCCGGGGCCGAGACCCCGCCCGCCCCGCAAAAGACCGCGGAGGCCTGAGCGGAAACGCAGGATCCCCGACTATGATCCGACGCCTCTTTCTGGACGATCTGCTCACCAAGGCGATGGCCGTGGTCCTGGCCGCGGTGGTCTGGATCTTCCTCAATCAGGGCATCGCCTCCGACAGCGAGACCCTGACCGTCACGGCCGAGGCGCGGCTGACCGTCCTGCCGCCTCGGGGGATGGCGATCCTCCGCGTCACCACCGCCGAAGGGAAGGAAGAGCGGCTCGACGGCCCCGGCGGCGGCCTCATCCAGGTCGTCCTCCGCGGCACCAAGGCCGTTCTCAGCACGGCCCGCCGCGGCCTCGAATGCCGCCACCTGCTAGAGATCACGGAGGACGTCTCCGCGCGCGAGCCGACGACCATTGCCAGCGAGCTGCGTCCCACCGACTTCGACCTGCCGCGCGGGATCGACGTCGTCAAGATCGATCCCGCGCACATCCAGATCCTGCTCGCCCAGGAGTCCATCCGGCTCCTCCGCATCGCCTCCAGCCCGGAGGAGTGCCTTAGCGGCAAGCCTCCGGAGGGCACCCAGGTCGACGCAATCACCTTCAACCCGACGCACATCCACGTCCGGGGCCTCGCCCACGTCCTCAACCGACTCAACGCCATCCCCATCGTCCCCGTGGACATCAGCGACCGGAAGGGGGTCTTTTCCCAGCACGTGGCAATCCGGGACGAGATCCAGGGGACGCCGGTAAGCACGAACGAGCCGATCGAGATGACCGTGACCCTGCGGGCGATCGACGAAGAGAAGGCGGTGCAGAACCTCCGCGTGGACCTGCTCTTCCCCGACGCGTTCCCGAAGCCGCGCGACCGCGTGCGCATCGTGGAACCGGAGGCGGTGACGGCCTTCGTCCGCGGCCCGGCCCGCGCCCTGGAGATGCTCACCGCCTCCCGCCGCATCCGGATCCTCGCCGACGTGGCGGCGGCCGATCTGGCCCTGAAGGAGCGGGGGGACTGCGCGCTCCGCGCGCTCGTCGAGGACCCGGATCTCGCCCCGCAGGTGAAGGTCCGGATCGACCCTCCGCGGGCGGTGCTGGAGGTCACGCCGGAGACGCCCCCGCAGTGACGGGGATCCCGCAAGCCCGCATTCGGAGCCATCGGGTTCCATGACGCGAGCGCCCAGGCTTTTCGGCACGGACGGCATCCGCGGCGAGGCGAACCGGGGGATCCTCACGCCCGCGCCCCTCGCCCACCTCGGCCAGGTGATCGGCCGCCTCCTCCGGAAGACGGCACAGGGTTTCTCGGAGCCGCTCGGAAAGAGCCTGGCGGGGATCGACCACCAGGCGGCGCACGGCCGGCCGGTCCCGCGCACCGTCCTCGTGGGACGCGACACCCGGGCCTCCGGCCCCATGATCGAGTCCGCCCTCGTGTCGGGGCTCCTCGCCGAGAACGCCCGCGTCCGACTGGCCGGCGTCTGTCCCACCCCCGTGCTCGCCTACCTCACGCGGAAGTGGAACGCCGCCTGCGGCATCGTCATCTCCGCATCCCACAACCCGGCGGAGGACAACGGCATCAAGGTCATCTCGCGCGAGGGGCTCAAGGCCCCCGACGCGGTCGAGCTGGCCATCGAGCGGCTCGCCGCCGCCCCCCCCTCCGAGCCCGCCGGCCCGATCGGGAGCGCGGAGGACGTTCACGACCGCGTCAGCGAGTACCTCGAGTACATCCTCACCCAGGTCGGCCTGGGGCTCTCGCTGAAAGGGATGCACCTGGTCGTGGACTGCGCCAACGGCGCCACGCACGAGATCGCCCCCCGCATCCTCGCCCAGCTCGGAGCCCGGATCACCGCCGTGCACGTCGCCCCCGACGGGAACAACATCAACCGCGGCTGCGGCGTCCTCCACACCGGCCCCCTCGCCCGCATCGTCCGCCGCGCCCGCGCCGACGGCGCGATCGCCTTCGACGGCGACGGGGACCGCGTCCTGCTCCTCGACGAGAAGGGGCACCTCCTCGACGGCGACTACATCCTCGCCCTCGCCGCGCGATGGATGAAGTCCCGCGGCGCCCTCCTGCACGACACCGTCGTCTCCACGGTCATGGCCAACCAGGGTCTGGAGGTCGCGCTCCGCGAGGAGGGCATCCGCCTCGTGCGGACCGCCGTCGGCGACCGCTACGTCGTCCAGCGCATGCTCGAGGGCGGCTTCGTCCTCGGCGGCGAGCAGTCCGGCCACATCGTCTTTCTCGCCGATGCGACGACGGGGGACGGCATCGTCACGGCGCTGCGCGTCCTCCGGATCTGCCGGGAGCTCGCGATCCCCCTCTCCCACGCCGCAAAGGCGATGGTGAAGTACCCCCAGGCGCTCGTGAACGTGAGGGTCCGCCGAAAGCCCCCGCTCGACCGGATCCCCGCCCTCGTCGAGGCCCAGCACCGGGCCCGCGGGATCGTCGGGGACCAGGGACGGATTCTCCTCCGCTATTCCGGCACCGAGCCGCTCGCCCGCGTCATGGCCGAGGGGCCCCGGCGCCACGACGTCCGCCGCGCCGTGGCCACGCTGGCCTCGGCCGTGAAGCGGCAATTGGGCTGAGGGGCTGCCGGCGCCCCCGTGCCCGGGAGGGTCCCGCCATGCGCCTCGGCGTCAACATCGACCACGTCGCCACCCTCCGCCAGGTCCGGCAGGCCGCCGAGCCGGACCCGGTCGAGGCGGCGCTGCTGGCCGTGCGCGGCGGCGCCGACTCCATCGTCTGCCACCTCCGCGAGGACCGCCGCCACATCCAGGACCTCGACCTCCGCCGCATCCGCGAGCGCATCCGGTTCCTCAACCTTGAGATGGCCCTCGCCGACGAGATCGTCGCCATCGCGCTCGCGGTCCGTCCCGACCAGGTCACCCTCGTCCCGGAGAAGCGCCAGGAGATCACCACCGAGGGAGGACTCGACCTGCCGGCCGTCCGCGACCGCCTCGCCCTCGTCGTGGAACGGTTCCACGCCGCGAAGATCGGGGTGAGCCTTTTCATCGACCCGGAGCCCGAGCAGGTCGTGGCGGCCAAGGCGAGCGGGGCGGACCTCGTCGAGTTCCATACCGGGACCTATGCCAACGCGACGGGCCCCGAGGCGCCGCGGAAGGCCCTCCTCCAGCTCGAGGAGGCCGCCGACCAGGCGAAGGCCGCCGGCCTCCCCGGGGCCGCCGGTCACGGGCTGACCTACACCAACGTCCAGCCGGTCGTCCGCATCCCCGGGATCGAGGAGCTCAACATCGGCCACACGATCGTCTCGCGGTCCGTTCTCGTCGGCATGGACCAGGCCGTCCGCGAGATGAAAAAGCTGATGCGCCGGTGAGTGCGGCATCGCCCCCGTGGCCGTTGCGCTCCTCCCCGCGTGGCGGGTGTTCCCGGCCACCGTCCTCGCCGCGCGGGCCGGCACGAGGACGAAGCGCAATTCTTGACTTCCAATCCCCGCTGACATAGAGTCCTCCCTCGACCGGCCCGGCTCACGCGCCCCGCGCCCGGAGAGGACCCCATGTTCCACGGCTCGTTCGTCGCCCTCGTGACGCCCTTCAAGGACGGCGCCGTCGACCACGGCGCGCTCGACGCGCTCGTCCGCTGGCCCCTCGAGAGCGGCACGCACGGGATTGTCCCCCTCGGCACGACCGGGGAGTCGCCGACGATCGCCGCCGACGAGCGCGCGGCGGTGCTCCGCACGGTGATCGCCCGCTGCCGCGGGAAGATGCAGGTGATCGCCGGCACGGGCA
>CAYUME010000251.1:0-6879 GCA_964445475.1 uncultured Planctomycetia bacterium | reverse complement strand
AGATCGCCTCGTGGCGCGTCGGGCGCGGCATCCGCCAGAGGCCCTTCCCCGTGTCGGCGTCGAGGCCGAAGACGTGCTTCGAGGAGCAGGAGACGAGGTGCCGGCGGCCGCCGAGCTCGAAGAGGATCGGCGAGCCGTAGCTGGCGTTCTCGCCCGGGACGGCGTCGCTGGCCCAGACGGTTTCGCCCGTCTTCTTGTCGAGCGCGGCGACGAGCCCTTTCCGGCCGCCCGGGGTGACGACGAGGCGCGGCCCGTCGACGAGGAGGCACTCGGCGAGCCCCCACGTGATGACCTTCCCCCCGAACCGGTCGAGGATGTCGACGGTCCACCGCGCCGCGCCGGTCGACGCGTCGAGGCAGACCGCGTGCCCGTGGGCGTTCAGGTGGTAGACGAGGCCGTCGCTGACGGCGCAGCTGGCGCGCGCGCCGGGGTAGCTCTTCCGCCAGGCGGGACCGTTCGGCGTCCGCCAGCGAGGCTTTCCGTCGGGGTCGAAGGCGAAGACGACGCACTCGCCGCCGACGTCGCCCGCGAGATAGATCGTGCCTCCGGTGACGACGGGAGAGGCGAAGCCGCGGCCGAGTCCCTCCGTCTTCCAGAGGAGCCTCGGGCCGCCCTCCGGCCAGGCGGGGAGGAGGCCCTTCTCGTCGCTGATCCCGTCGCGGCGAGAACCGCGCCATTGGGGCCAGCCGGGCTCGGGAGAGGCCACAAGACGGCCCGCGTCCTCTTCGCCGGAGACGGATGAGGCGGCGGCGAGCGCCGAGAAGCCGGCGGCGAACAGACAGAGGACGCGCATGGCGGGCATTTTTCCAGACGCGGGGGAGGGCGTCAATATAACGTAGAGCGTGGACCCCTGCGTGGCGGGCGGGCGTCCATTCTCAAGCGCGTTCCCGGCCGCGGACCGGCGACAAGACGGTGACGCCGGGGACGGGGAAGGAGAAGGCGACGTGCAAGCCGGCGACGAACCTCACCCAGGCGCTCACCGCACCGCGATGACGACCGAGCGGCCGCGCCCCGCGTCGGTGACGCAGAGGATGGTGTGCGTCCCGCGGGCGAGGGGCCAGAAGGCGGGCTCGAGTGGGGCGGTCGTCGCCACGAAGGCCCCGTCCACGAACCAGTGGAGCGACCCCGCGCGGGCGGCGGCCTTCAGCAGGAGGCGGCTCGACGCGTCTCCCCCCGCCGCCTCCAGGACGTACGCCTGTCCCGCGGCGGGAGCGAGGATCTCCGGAAGGGGCTCCGAGGCCGGGGCCCGCGTGCAGCCGGGAACGTGGGGCGGAGCCAGGGGCCGGGCGGGCTGGTGCACCCGCAGCCAGGCGGCGACGTCCGCCGGCCACCGCTCGACCACGCGAGGGGCGCACGCGCGCCCCCCCGCGCAGCCGGCGCACACCTGCATCCCCGTCCCGGCATCGACCCGGATCTCCCGGTGCACCGGGCACGTCTCCTCCCGCGGCCGCCGGTCCGCGATCCCCCAGTCCCGCACCGCCGTCCCGCAACGGGGGCCGGGCGGAACCCCGCTGACCGCGCAGAGGTCGACCCGCGCCAGACCGGGAGGGGGTGCGTACCACCCGGGCGCCTCCTCCGACAGCCGGTCCAGGATCCGTGCCGCGACGGGGGCGGCCGCCTCGATCCCCACGAGGGCCCGCGCGGGGCGCCCGTCGAAGTTCCCCATCCAGACCCCGACCGTGTAGGCCGGCGTGTACGCGACCGTCCACGCGTCGCGGTGCCCGTACGACGTCCCCGTCTTCCACGCCATGCGCGCCTGCGCCTCCGGCGTCTTCCACGCCGGCCGCCCCCCGAGACGGTCCGTGTCGGCCAGGATGTCGGCCACGAGAAAGGCCGCCTCGGCCGAGAGCAGGCGGCTGCCGGGGACGACCGGGTCCGTCTCCAGCAGCCGGGCCGGCCGGTGGACGCCGAGCCGGGCCAGGGCGGCGTAGGCGCCCGTCAGGTCGATGAGCGTCACCTCCGGCGCGCCCAGGGTGAGGGCGAGCCCGTACCGCGCGGGGTCGGCCCGGAGCGTCGCGATCCCCGCGTCCCGGAGCAGGGCGTGCAGCGGGGCCGGCCCGGTCTCCTTCAGGAGCCGGACGGCGGGGATGTTGAGGGAGGCGGCGAGGGCCAGGCGCGCGGAGACGAGCCCGTGATGGACGCCGTCGTAGTTCTCCGGCTCATAGGCCCCGAAGACGGATGGGATGTCGGGGAGCACTGTCCCGGGGGCGCAGATCCCCCGCTCGAAGGCGAGGGCGTAGGTGAAGGGCTTCAGGGCGGAGCCGGGGGAGCGCGGGGCGGTCGCGCCGTTCACCTGGCCGTCGTCCTCGGCGGCGAAGAAGTCGCAGGAGCCGACGAGGGCGCGCACCGCGCCGGGCCCGTTCTCGATCACCACGACGGCCCCGTTCGTGACGCCGCCGGGACGAAGGGCGCGGACGCCGTCGCGCAGCGACCGCTCCGCGAGCTCCTGGACGCGGGCGTCGAGCGCGGTGCGGAGGACGGGAACGCCGGGGTGGGAGCGCCTCGCCAGCTCGGCGGCGTGGGGGGCCTCGACAGGAAAGGACCGCCGGACGCCCGGCACCGGCTCGCGCAACGCGATCGCCCGCTCCGCTTCCGTGATGAAGCCGTGGACCGCCATCCGGCCGAGCACCCAGTCGCGCCGCGCCCGGGCCCGCCCCGGGTGGCGGTCGGGCCGGAGGCGCGACGGCGCCTGGGGCAGGCCGGCCAGCAGCGCCGCCTCCCCGATCGTCAGGTCGCCCGCCGCCTTCCCGAACCAGGCTCTGGACGCCGCCTCGGCCCCGACGAGGTTCCCGCCGTAGGGGGCGAGGTTCACGTACCATTCCAGGATCCGGCGCTTGTCCATCAGCCCCTCGAGCTGAAGGGCCCGGAAGGACTCGACGACCTTGCTCCGGAGCGTCCGCGGACGCCCCTCCATCAGCCGGATCACCTGCATCGTCACCGTGGAGGCGCCCGAGACGGTCCGCCCCCGCGTCACGTTGCTCCAGGCCGCGCGGGCGACGGCGAGGAGGTCGACGCCGGGATGGGACCAGAAGCGGCCGTCCTCGGCGGCGACCGTCGCCTCGAGGAGGCGCGGGCTGACGTCGTCGAGGCCCGTCCAGAACATCCAGGTGTCGTCCGCCCCGATGAAGGCGCGGAGCAGGTGGCCGTCGCGGTCGAGGACGCGGACAGACTCGTGGGCGCGGCGGACCTCGCCCGGCAGGCCCCCCGGGAAGGGGAAGCACCACGACAGGAGGTGGAAGCCCAGCCAGGGGGCGCCCGAGGCGAGGAGCAGCGCCGCCGCGGCGCGGCGCGGCCACTTCCGCCTCCAGAGGGGGGGCTTCTTCACGGGATTTTGCGCAGCGAAATCCATCGGTTCGTCCCGAAGTCGTAGCGGAAGGACGCCTGACCGCCCGTCGGGCGGGCGAGGTCGTCCTCCGGCCGGTAGACCGGGAAGGTCCGGGTCAGTCCGGCGTCGGTCACGTCGAAGGCGTCGTGGCCCATGTAGCCCTCCTCCTGCGCCTTCGCCAGCGCGGCGAGCGGCACGGGCGAGAGGGTGCGTCCCGAGAGGCGGACGAGGTCCAGGACACCATACGAGCCGCTGCCGGCGCTCCGGATCCAGACGGCGATCTCCGGGCAGCCGTCGCCGTCCAGGTCGCGGACCCAGTGACGCGCGACGCTCCCGTCACGGGGGCGGACGATCCCCGCGATGAAGTCCGTCCGTTCCGCGTCCCCGAAGACGCTGATGCTGTAGCTCCCGATCGAGGCCGGCTCCCCGCCGCCGGCGTCGACGTAAACGTGGACGCTCTCCAGCCGCGGCGGGGCCGGCGCCCCCGCCTGCGCGGCCGGCGGACAGGCGACGAGGTCGATCCCGTCGAGGCGGTATTCGCACGGCAGGGTCCCGAGCACATGCCAGGTGCGCATCCGCCCCGTCCGCCACAGGATGAAGATCGCGTTCCGCTCCCAGTCGGTCTGGACCGCGTACGCCGGGTTGTCGAGCGCGGGGGCGAAGTCCTCCATCTCGTCCAGAACGGCGTCGGGATCGCTCTTCGCGCTCCGAATCCGCTTCCACTGCCGTCCGCCGTCGAAGGTCCGGTAGGTGCCGATCTCGCCGGTCGTCGACCAGAACGTGACGATCCCGTTGTCGGGGTCGATGAACGTGAACTCGGAGGGATAGGAGAGGCTGCACGCGATGTCCGGGGGAAGCTCGCCGGAGCGCCGCCACGTCCGCCCCCCGTCCGTCGTCCGGAAGACGTGGTAGGGGGCCTGGCTGCCCTCGATCGACCAGCCGGTGAGGAACCAGGCGTGCCGGTCGTCGAGACAGCGGACGAGGCAGACCTCGGAGCCGTACAGCCAGACGGGGACCTCCTCCCAGGAGCGCCCACCGTCCCGCGAGACAAGGAGGACGGACCGGTAGCTGCCGGCGCCGTCGCGATAGGATCCTCCCGCAATAAGAGTTTTCCCGTCGTGCGAGTCGACGACGTCCAGATCGAGGGAGATCACCGCGTCGTCGGGCAGCTGCTTCCGGCGCTCCCGGAGGCATTCCACCTCTCGGGCCTGCCAGGCCTGATCGGCCACGGAGGCGCAGGCGGTGACGGTCAGCAGGACGAGGGAAACGGCGATCCGGCGCATGGCGCTAGAAATCCCCTGGGCCCAGGCCTGTTGCAGCATCAGTCTTTCCCGGCCACCTCGATCCATCCCGCCCCGTGCCGGCTGACGATCTCCGGGTCGTACATGCACTCGGCATGAATGGCCGGGAGCCGGAAGCGGCCGCGGGTGACGGCGCGGGCGACGTACCGGTGGATGTAACGGCCGCGGCCCTCGTTCAGGTCCGCGAAAACAAGGAGCCGGTCGTCGCGCATCTCGACATGGACGGCCTTCAGGGAGCGCCGCGGCCGGTCGGGCGCCGGATCCGGGGGGCCCGAGAGCTCCGCGGCCGCGCCCCCTCCCGCCGCCGCACCGGCGTCGATCCCCGTCGCCTGCGTCACGATCCGCGGGTTCTGGATCTCCAGCCCCGCCGGAAGGAGGTCCGCGATGACCACGTTGTCGAGCGAACGGTCCGTGTCCAGGGCGATCTCGACGACGACGAGGGCCCCCTGGGGTACGGCGCGGGGGTCGAGGGGGGCTCCGTCGCGAGCGAGGAGGCGCCGCCGCACCGCGAGGCCGGCGTCGCGGTCGGGAGCGTCGTCCGATGCGGGCACCCCCTCCACCGACCAGTAATAGTAGAGAGCGCCCGTCCCCTCCACCGCGATCTCCAGATCCTTCCCGGCAACCGCGTCCGGCCTCAGCGCGATCCGGTCCCGGTGGGTGAAAGAGGCCAGCTGCTCGCCGGCGCAGCGGACCGAGGCCCGGTAGTCCGGCGTCTCGGCCGCCGCGCGGCGTGCGTACTTGCCGAGGGCGAGGAGGGCGAAGACGTTCTCCTGCGTGGTCGCCCACCGGCCACGGACGGCCGCCTTCTCGATCCGCTCGACCAGCCGCGGGACGTTCGCATGGTCCGGC
Source organism: uncultured Planctomycetia bacterium (assembly GCA_964445475.1). Classification (GTDB taxonomy): domain Bacteria; phylum Planctomycetota; class MHYJ01; order CAYUME01; family CAYUME01; genus CAYUME01. The sequence goes on along the minus strand of CAYUME010000251.1, from coordinate 1,404 downwards.
AGGAGGTCGAGGGTGACGTCGAGCAGCATGGCGGCCTCGCGGGTCGCGGAGTGGAAGTCGCCACCGGTCTCGCGCTCCCCGCCCGCGGGAGGCAGCGGCTCGGCCCCGAGGAGGCGGAGGGCGAGGTCGCGCTCGTCGGCGCGGGCCAGTGCCCCGGCCAGGCAGGCCCGGGCATACGGCGGGAGGCGGTCCCGCTTCTCGTGCAACCGGTAGAGCGCAGGCCGGTCCGGCGCCCCCCCGCGAGCGAGAACGAAGGCCGCGTAGGCCCGCGCGGGCAGGTCGTTGTCCCCGTCGGCCTCCAGCTTCCGGCGCAGGTAGGCCAGGGCCGGCGCCAGCATCTCCTCGGGGACCGCGTAGCCGGCCTCCTTCGCCTCGACCAGAAAATGGGTGGCGTAGACGCTCGGCCACGGCTCGGGACGGGTGGCGCCGGGCCAGAAGCCGAACCCGCCCTCGGTCGTCTGCATGAGCATCAGGCGATCGAGGCCTGCGACGACAAACACCTCCGCGTCGTCCTTCCCGATCGTCCCCGGCGCGGCGAGGGCCGCGAGGTCCCCCAGGTAGAGGAGCGGGAAGATCCGGGAAGTGGTCTGCTCGACGCAGCCGTACGGGTAATGGAGGAGCCACTCCAGCCCGCCGCCCAGGGAGAGGTCGGGGCGCGCGGAGCAGGCGAGACGGACGGCGCCGGTGCCGGGCAGCCAGCCTCCCGGGAGGGCAATGCGGGCAGCCGCCCCCGCGGCGACGCGCCCGCCGCCGGCGATCCGGTCGGGGGCGGACGCGGGGCGGACGGCGAGCTCCACCCGCTCGCCGGCCGTTTCGGCTCCGAGCGCGGCCGTGACGGCCGCCTCGAACGCCCCGACGCGCCCCGGCGCCCGCGCGCGGAACCAGACGGTCGCCTCCCCGCCCGCGGGAACCGGGACGTCGCGGGACGCCCCGCCGTCCGCCTCGAACGCCCCGCCGCCGTCAAAGGCCACCCGCACGTCGCCGCCGTCGCCGGTCCGGTTGAAGACGGTGACGGGCACGGCGAACGCGTCGCCGGGAGCCAGGAAGCGGGGGAACGAGGCGGCGACCATCAGGGGCTGCCGGACGGGCACGGCCCGCTCCGCCGACCCGAAGGCCCGGGCGGCGGCGGCGACCGCCATCAGGCGCAGCTCGCCGGTGAAGTGCGCCGGGACGTCGAGCTCCACCGCCGCGCGCCCGTCCTCGCCCGTCTCGACCCGGCCGACCCAGAGGGCGACCGGCCGGACCCGCTTCGCCTGCACGGGGCTGAGGAGGCGGGGGTCGAAGGCGGCGCCGTCGTCGCCGCCCGGCGCCCGGTCCGACCCGGGGGCGGCGCGGTCGAACTCCGGCATGAGCAGCGCGTGCACGTCGGGATGTGCACCGGCCTCGCGGCCGAGTTGCTCGAGC
>CAYUME010000250.1:0-6893 GCA_964445475.1 uncultured Planctomycetia bacterium | reverse complement strand
AGCCGACATCGAGGTGCCAAACCGCCTCGCCGCTATGAACGCTCGGAGGCGATAAGCCTGTTATCCCCGGAGTACCTTTTATCTGATGAGCGATGGCCCTTCCATACGGGACCACCGGATCACTAGGCCCTGGTTTCCCATCTGCTCGACTTAATAGGTCTCGCAGTCAAGCCCTCTTATACCCTTGCGCTCGTCACGCGATTGCCAACCGCGTTGAGAGGACCTTGGGACTCCTCCGTTACGTTTTTGGAGGAAACCGCCCCAGTTAAACTGCCCGCCTCGCACTGTCCCTTGCCCGGATTCACGGAACAAGGTTAGGATTCTAATTGAACAAGAGTGGTATTTCACCGTTGGCTCCACTCGCCCCAAAAGGCGAGTCTCAGCGCCTCCCACCTATCCTACGCAGGTTCAACCAAAAGCCCATACGAGGGTACAGTAAAGGTTCACGGGGTCTTTTCGTCTAGTGGCGGGGAAGCGGTATCTTCACCGCTGCTGCAGTTTCGCCGAGCACCTCCTCGAGACAATGGCCAAGTGATTACGCTATTCATGCGCGTCGGAACTTACCCGACAAGGAACTTCGCTACCTTAGGCGGGTGTTGCTCGTGCGGCTCACGCCGCTCGGGATGGATCGTTTCCGTCCACCTCTGCAGGTCGCCCTGCAGGTCGGACTGTCTCTTCCCGACATCGGGACGTGACCCTTGTCGTTGTCCGTGTCTGTTCCGTTTCGCGCAGAGAGACGTAATCCTTCAAGGAAGGTCGTGATCTGGGGTTGACAGCTGGGAACTGTCCGATGCGGGCCCGGCGTACAGTCTCTGAGTCCGCGTCGGCGCCTCACGGCGCCGGGAGGACTGCTGATTGCCTGGCGGACGGTCGCACCGTCCACGGCCGGTCCATTGTCACACCGCATAGCGGTGTAGGCCGGCCCCTCCAGGGTTTCCAGCATCAGCCGGGTTTCATGACGGCCCGGGGGAGGTCCACGAAGGACCGCCCGGTAGCGGAAGTCGACCGTCATAGTTACGGCCGCCTTTTACTGGGGCTTCAGTTAGGAGCTTCGCCTTGCGGCTAACCCCACCCCTTAACCTTCCAGCACTGGGCAAGCGTCGGTCTGTATACGGCGGCTTTGACGCCTTAGCACAGACCTGTGTTTTTATTAAACAGTTCCCCAGCCCCTTTCACTGCGACCTCGAAACGCTTCGGAGCGCGAAGCCCCTGACGAATCAAGGCACCCCTTCTCCCGAAGTTACGGGGCTAGTTTGTCTAGTTCCTTAAGGAGGTCTCGCTCGAGCGCCTGAGGATATTCTCCTCGCCTACCTGTGTCGGTTTTAGTACGGGCACCTGGATTCGTCCCGTCGAGGCTTTTCTCGTGAGCATGGCATCTGCATCTTCGGCTCGCAATCAGCTTGCCTCGTGCCGCGTCTCAACGTTGTCCCTTTCGGGCAACCGCCCGGATTTGCCAAGGCGGCCCGTCTACGCGCGTCACCCGGCATTTCTAGCCGCCGGGACTGCATAGCCTCCTCCACCCCCCCGATCGGTGATAACCTCCTCCAGGTGGCGCAGGAATGTTGACCTGCTTCCCATCAGCTACGCCTTTCGGCCTCGCCTTAGGGGCCGGCTAACCCTGGGTCGATTTACGTTGCCCAGGAAACCTTAGGCTTACGGCGTGCGGGCTTCTAACCCGCATTGTCGCGCTACTCGTGTCCGGATAATCACTTCCATGCGCTCCAGCGGTCCTCGCGGTCCGCCTTCGCCGCGGCATGGAACGCTCCCCTACCACGATGGGCGGGACTTGGATCCCCCCCACCGTCCGTAGCTTCGGCACGTGGCTTGAGGCCCGATCATTTATGGCGCGGGAATGCTCGACTCGTAAGCTGTTACGCACTTTTTAAATGGTGGCTGCTTCTAAGCCAACATCCGAGCTGTCTTCGCACTCCCACTTCCTTGGTCACTTAGCCACGGTTTAGGGGCCTTAGCTGACGGTCTGGGCTGTTTCCCTTTTGAGCGTAGAGCTTATCCCCTACGTTCTGACTCCCGGGATTCCGCCGACGGTATTCGGAGTTTGGTTGGACAGAGTAGCCTGGTGGGCCCTCCAATCCATTCAGTCTCTCTACCCCCGTCGGTTACGTCCCGAGGCTAGTCCCAAAACTATTTCGGGGAGAACCAGCTATAGGCCAGTTTGATTAGCCTTTAACTCCTACCCACAGCTCATTGGACCCTTTTTCAACAGAGTGCCGTTCGGACCTCCCGCTGGTGTTACCCAGCGTTCATCCTGGCCATGGGTAGATCACTGGCATTCGGGTCTACTCCGCCGGACTGGTCGCCCATTTCGGACTCGGTTTCCCTACGGCTGCCCCCCTGAAGGGGTTAGCCTCGCCCGACAGAGTAACTCCCGGACTCATTAAGCAAAAGGCACGCCATCGGGCATTCCCCTTGCGGGGCATAGCCCTTTGACAGCATGTAGATGCACGGTTTCAGGTACTTTTCGCTCCCCTCACAGGGGTTCTTTTCACCTTTCAGTCGCCTTACTTAGTTCACTATCGGTCGCCAAGCCGTACTTAGCCTTAGCCCATGGTCGGGCCAGATTCCCGCCGGCTTTCTCGAGACCGGCGGTACTTGGGAGATCGCGCAACGGAGGGCTTCCCCTTTCACCTACGGGACTTTCACCCTCTATGGCCGGACATTCCTGACCGTTCGGTTAGGTTGGCCTTTGTCACTCCGCTCCCGGTGTGAGCTCCGAGACGCGCGATTCCCGCAACCCCCGACCTGCAACGCGCCCACGCTATTACACAGATCGGGTTTAGGCTGATCCCTTTTCGCTCGCCGCTACTGGGGGAGTCGAATCCTCTTTCTCTTCCTGCGGGTACTGAGATGTTTCACTTCCCCGCGTATGCTTCCCGTGTTGCCACGGGATGTACCGATTTCAATCGGTACGGGTTTCCCCATTCGGAAATCCCCGGATCAAAGCCTGTTAGGCGGCTCCCCGAGGCTTATCGCAGCCGACCGCGTCCTTCATCGCCGCTTGGCGCCTAGGCATCCCCCGTGCACCCTTAGTAGCTTGACTACGCCGCTCAGGAGACCCTGCCACGCCTCCCCGACCTCCCGGTCGTGGGGCGTGTGGTTCGTGCCACCCTCGGCCTCACGGCCGTGGGGGCTTCATCTTCATGGCGCTCTCTGCAACTCGACCCGGTTGTCAAAGACCCGTCTTTACGCCCGGCGTCAGGATCCCGTGTATCCTGCTTCGCCGGTCCTCGCGCCCCTCAGGGCGCGCGGACGGGCGAAAAAAAAACCCCGCGTTCCAGCGGGGTGATCCGCTCCGGAACGACTTCTGCTCGTCACGCCGAATTGTGGCGCGGGGTGTTCCCCATAGAGCGGAGCCAACTATACCCGCTCCCCACCATCGATGTCAAGGATTTTGATCCAGAAAAATAAAGCCGCAAAAAAAATCCCCGCCCCGCCGGATCACTTCTCCGCCGGCGCCGGCGCGGCCGCCGCCTCCTGTGCGATCGGGGCCCGGATCACCTTCTGCTGCTCCGCCTCCGTCATCGGCACCTCGTACGGCACCGGATGCGGGATCAGCCGCCCGCCCTTGAACACGAAGAGCTGGCGACCCGCCGCGTACCGCACCGGCTGGTACACCGCCGCCACCTTGTCCGTCGTCGAGACCGACTCCGGACGCGCGTCCTTCGCCACCTGATCCTGCGGGATCGACAGCTTCGTCACCTTCCGCTCCAGGGTCACGAGCGTGTAGGAGACGACGGCCGAGAACGCGCCCGGGACGGCCTCGTCGCCCGCGCTCGCGTCCAGCTGCCGCCGCTTCGCCACCGGCATCCCCGACTCCGTATCCGACGGGATCCGCACGTCCCGGTACTCGTGAACCAGCGGGGCGCCGTGGTCCTTCGCCACCGCCGCCTCGCGGTTCATGATCCGGAAGTGGTTCTCCAACTCGGCCTTGAACCGGGGGCGGGAGTTCTCCCCGCCGCATCCCGCGGCGACGGCCACGATCGCGGCCAGGCTGGTCAGGGCGAGACGGCGCATGGGAGGCTCCTTGATAATCGACCCCGGTCCGACGGCAACGGGCTAGATTATAGGCATTGCCCCCGGCCTGTCACGAAAAATTGTTCCGCCGGAGACAGGCCCTTGCCCTCCGGCCCGTTTTTGGTATACATTCCACCCCGTGGAAACGAGCCCGGCCGTCGAGTCCCGACCCGCCACCGTCCTCTTCACCGACCTCGTCGGCTCGGTGAAGATGTACAGCCGCGTCTCCGACCCCCTGGCCGTCGCCCTCGTCCAGCGCCTCGACTCGCGGGTCCGGGACGCCATCCCCCCGCACCGCGGCCGGTTCATCAAGTCGACCGGCGACGGGCACCTCCTCGTCTTCGAGGACGCCCCCGGCGCCGTCCGCGCCGCCCGCGAGATCCACCAGCGCTGCGGCGCCCTGGCCCGCGAGTCCGGCCAGGACCTCGCCGTCCGCGTCGCCGTCCATTCCGGCGAGGTCTTCTTCGACCCCGGCGACATCCACGGCAGCACGGTCAACCTCAGCGCCCGGCTCCTGGCGGTCCCCGGCGCGGGGGAGACGGCCGTCACCGCGGAGACGCTGGCCGCGATCCCCCCCGGAGACCGCGCGGGCTTCACCCCCCACGGGCCGGAGGTCTTCAAGGGCTTCACCCGCTTCTGCCTCGTCCACCGCCTCCCCAACCCGGACGCCGAGATCGACAAGACGCTCCAGCAGCTCTCCCTCGGCGAGGACACGGCGCTGCAGGCCACCGCGAACATGCCCCGGCACGACCGCTACGCCCTGGCCCTGGAGCACCCGCAGAAGGCGGGGCAGTTCGCGGTGGGGGAGGGCGAGACGCTCCTGCTCGGCCGGGCGCCGGAGTGCGGGATCAACGTCCCCGACCGGATGTTCTCGGGGATGCACGGCGCCTTCGCCGTGGTGGACGGCATCCTCTGGGCCTTCGACCTGCAGAGCGCCAACGGGATGATCTACCGGGGCCGTCGCATCAAGCGGCGGCGGCCCCTCGAGGTGAACGGGATGCTGCAGCTGCCGACGGGGACGCTGCAGGTTAAGCTGCCGGACTGAGCCCCGCCTCGCGCATCCCCCCTGCGATTTCTAGTTGAGCGGCCCCCGCACGAAGATGTCGATCGTGTTGTTGTTGTCCCCCTCCACCAGATTCGTCGAGACCGACGAGAAGGCGACGAAGCGGCCGTCGGCGGCAAGGGACGGCGCCGCGCTCGCATCGTTCGCCTCCCCCCCGTAGGTCCGCACCGAGGCGCGCACCGTCGTCCGGCCGACCGTGTCGCGGACGAAGACGTCGGCCACCCCGTTCGTGTCGCCGTTGACGAGGTTGGCGGCCTCGGAGACGAAGGCGACGTACCGGCCGTCCGCGGAAATCGAGGGCGACGTGCAGGCCCCGATCGCCTCCGTGCCGGCGTTGGCGTTGGAGACGCGGACGACCTCCCCCGTCAGCACGCTGCAGACGAAGATGTCCGACTCCCCGTTGGCGTCGAGTCCGGGGGCCAGCAGATCGGAGGCCAGGGACTCGAACGCCACGAACAGGCCGTCCGCCGAGAGGGCGGGATGGCCGCTGTGATCGTTGGGGTTCCCCCCCAGGCTGGCCGTCGAAGCCTGCATCGTTTCGCCGAGATCCAGGTCCCGCACGTAAACCTGGTACGGCATCAGGGGCGACGATTCCAGGTTGCAGGCGAACGCGACAAACCGCCCGTCCGCCGAGATCGCGGGGTCGGTGCAGTTCCACGTGAACGGCACCGCGGACGACGGAGGCGGGATCGAGACGAGCTGCGACGTCAACGACTGCATGTCCCGGAGCCAGACCTGGTCGTACATGCTGCTTCCACCCGACAGGCCATTGCCGTACAGGAAGACGACGCATCGCCCGTCATCGGAGATGGCGGGCGATGCGCTCTTTTGCTTGTCGCCCCCGGAGGCGGGAACCAGAGGGAGGTCCCGCGAGACCAGGAAGGTCGTCCCCGTCTGCAGGTCCCGCAGGAAGATGTCCTCGATGACGTCCGGGTCGTCCGGGTGCAGGTTGTCGGCCATCGAGGCGAAGACGACATACCGGCCGTCTCCCGAGATGTCGGGGTGGGAGCAGTCCCGGTTCGCCTTCGTCCCGTCCGTCGCGCGCGAGACGAGTCGCGTCTCGCCCGACTTGAGATCGCGCACGAAGATGTCCGTCTGCAGGTCGGCGTCGTCCGGATCGAGGTTGGTCGACTTCGACGCGAAGACGACGTAGCGGCCGTCCGCGGAGAAGCGCGGCGCGGAAGAGATCTCGTTCCCCTCCTTCTCGCCCGAATCGAGCGAGACCCGCCGCGTCACGGGAAAGAAGGCCAGCTCATTGTCGTTGGTGTTCCCCTCGCAGCCGGCCAGGGCCGCGGCCAGGGCCAGGAGGACGGAACCAGACAGCCGGACAGTCGTCATGTCTTTCGCCTCGAATCTCAGAACTCGTACGTCAGCCCGATCGCCAGGTTCTCGATGTCACCGCCGACGTCCATCGCGACGTCGAGCGACCGCACCTTCCCGGCCTCGGTCGTCCAGACGACGCCCGCGCCGAACGTGACGATGTTGAAGTCCTCGCCCTTCGTGTCGAGGACCAGCTTGTACGCCCCGATGGCCGGCAGGTCGTCCTTGTCGGCCCACGGCGCGCTGAACCGGCGGAAGCCGAGGCGGGGGTAGACGGCGATGCCCTCCGCCACGCCGATGCGGTACTCGGCGCCGACGGAATAGTTGAAGGCGTCCTCGAAGCCGGGCTGCTGCGGAAAGAGCGGCCTCTCGGCGGTCTGGCTCCACTCGATCCACTGGAAGTCGAGGGTCATCCGCAGCGGCATCCCCTCGAGCAGGTAGAGGGTGAGGCCTGCGTTCACCTGCTGCGGCATGTCGA
>CAYUME010000249.1:4538-6903 GCA_964445475.1 uncultured Planctomycetia bacterium | reverse complement strand
CTCGTCCCGAAGGCGACCACGGTCAGGCCGATGACGAGGGGAGAAATGCCGAGGTGGCGGGCCAGGTCGGAGGCGCCCCGGACGACGAGGCTCCCCCCGGCGATGAGGGCGGCGAGGCCGAGGAGAAGCAGGAGGACGTCGAGCATGGGGCCTCCGGCGGCGCGGGCGCGCCGTCGGGCGAGTCTACGCGATCCGGCGGGGGGGTGCAATCTCGGAGGGGGAGCGCACGGTGGAGGGGTGTCCCTGGAGGGCTCGGAAGCGGGGCGGGATAATACGGGCTGCCTGCCGTGGATCGGGCCTTCTGCCCGTGGTATAGTCGGCGTCTTCGCGCGATGGACAGGGCGGCCTGCGGGCCGGGCGGGGGGACGATGGGATACGCGGACCGGGACTACCTGCGGCCTCTGGACGCGGGGTTCCGCCCTCGAGGGGGGGCGGTCGTCATCCTCGTCGTCCTCACCGTGGTCGTCTACTTCGTCGAGGCGCTCGCCTTCCGTTCGGGCTCACAGGGGTTCTTCGACTCCCTCGCCCTCCGTCCTTCGGACGTCGTCGGGCGCCTGCGTCTCTGGCAGCTGGTCACCTCCGTGTTCCTCCATCATCCTGTCGACGTCTGGCACGTCGCCTTCAACATGCTCTTCCTGTACTGGTTCGGGAGGGAGGTCGAGATCCTGTACGGCGCGCCGCGGTTCCTGGCCCTCTATTTCGGGTCGGGGCTGCTCGGCAGCCTGCTCTACGTGGCGGGCGCGTACGCCGAGGGGCATCCCGGCGTGCCGGCCCTGGGCGCCTCCGGCGCGGTGATGGGCGTCGTGGTCGTCGCGGCCTTCCACTTCCCGCGGCGGCCGATCTACCTCTTCTTCGTCCTCCGGGTGCCCCTCTTCGTGATGGTGATTCTCTTCGTGCTGATGGATCTCTACTACGCCGTGAGCGGGATCCAGACGGGGGTGGCGACGTTCGCGCACCTCGGCGGGGCGCTCTGCGGATTCCTCTTCTACAAGCTGCAGCCGCCGGAGGCGTGGTTCACGCCCGGCCGGTGGCTCGGGGGACGTGACCGGCCGCGCGCCCCGCGCGGGGGCGGGGCCGACATCGACCGCGAGGTGGACGCCATCCTCGGCAAAATCAGCCGGGAGGGGATGGGGAGCCTGACGCCGGCCGAGCGGGCGACGCTGGAGCGGGCGAGCGAGGCGAAGCGGCGGGGGCCGTGAGACGGCCGCGGGAGACCGGCTCCCGCCCCGGTCGCCGGGCGGCGTCAGCCCGTGTAGACCTTCGGCAGGACCTGGGTGGCGCGGCGCAGGAAGAGGATGGCGAAGCAGGTGTCGACGAACCGGCCGTCCTGGAACTGCCACGAGCCGTCCGCCTGCTGGTTCTGGAGGAGGAACTTCGCCCCCTCGTCGAACCAATTGTGCGCCCCGATCAGGTCCGCCCCGTAGAGCATACCCACCCGCTCCAGGCCGTAGAGATAGTAGCCGTGGTGCTTGTCGTCGTTCTTGGCCTCCTGGCGCTTCGGGTTCTTGGTCACGTCCCAGTTCATCGAGAGCCACTCCATGCCCTTCTTTACGGTCCGGTCGCCCTGCCAGGGCTTCCGGCTCATCCAGTTGTAGATGACGACGGCGCCGACGCCGCCCGCCGACATGCTGCCCCAGCTGGTGCCGGCGCCCCCGTAGGTCCATCCGCCGTCGCTGCTCTGCGCCTTCTCCCACCAGTTGAGGGCGTCCCGGATGACCTTCTTCTCGACGATGACGGAGGCCTCCGCGCACGCCCGGAGGCCGAGGGCCGCGTACTGGGAGTTCGAGTTGTCGCCGCTCTTCGGCCCCCGGGCGCGCTGCTTGATCTCGATCCGGGGGAGGGCCTGGGTGTTGCTCCGGGCCGACGGCTTCGCACCGGGCGGCGACGTCGACCCGTAGAGGGCGACGGTCGCCGGCTTGACCGCCTGGCCGCCCGGACCCGTGGCCACCGTCGCGGGCGCCTGCGTGGGCGTCACCGTCCGCTTCTCGAGCGGCACCGGTTCGCCGTAGCTCCACTGGCCGTTCTCGCACTGGTTGTCGGCCAGGAACTGGGCGATGTCCGCCAGCTTCCACTGGTAGCCGGTCTTGTCGAGCTCCGAGAGGCACATCGCCGCCAGCGACGCGCTGTAGGTGTGCGCCGGCTCGCGGTCCACCACGAGCTTCAGGAGCTGCTGGAAGACCGGGTCGTCCTTCGGGATGCCCGCGTGGTAGAGGGCGTAGAGCAGCATCTCGTCGCCCGTGGCGCCCTTGTGGTAGGGGCCGCCGGGGGACATCCCCTTGAGGGCGGCGAGGGCCTTGTCGACGGCCTTGTCGACGTCCGCCTGGAGGGGGGACGGCTTGGGCTTGAACTCCTGGGCGGCGGCCGG
>CAYUME010000249.1:0-4438 GCA_964445475.1 uncultured Planctomycetia bacterium | reverse complement strand
GCGGGATCACGCCCGCTTCACCTGCTTCACCCGCCGCGCGAAGTCGTCCAGCTCCGCCAGGTTCTCGTACCCGACCGCCATCGTGTCGGCGAGCCCCCGCTGGAGGACGAACGCGATCGACCGGTTCTTCTTCTCCTCGTCGTCGCGGAACGTCCCCTCGCCGACGAGCTTCATGCCGACGATCCCCTTCCCTGCCGCGCGGATCTTCGCGAGCACCGCGGCCACCTTCTCGGGGTCCTTGTCGTCCATCTTGACCCCGTACGGGTTGATCCGCGCGTTCACGCTGTCCACCCACGGCTCGGTCGCGCACGCCTCGAGCGCGGGGAGGGAGTGGATCGAGACGCCGTGGGCGCGGATGATCCCCTTGGCCTTCAGCGTCGCCAGGATGTCCATCTGCTTCCGCTGTTTCACGTTCCAGTCCGCGTCCGTCATGCAGTGGATGAGGACGAGGTCGATGACGTCGGTCTGGAGCTCCTTGCGGAAGCGCTCGACGACGGCGTCCGCGTCGGGCCGCTCCGGCTCGGGGATCCCGCCCGGGCGGACCCAGATCTTGGTGAGGAGGACGTAGGAGTCGCGCGGGAGCTTCCCGAGCGCGCCGGGGATGAAGGGGTGGGAGCCGTACATGTCGGCGAGGTCGAAGTAGCGGACGCCGCGGTCGTAGGACTCGCGCAGCAGCGTCTCGAGGCCCTTCTTGCCGAGGCGGGTCTGGTGGGATTGGCGCTTGCCGCCGCGCATGCCGGTGCCGAATCCGACGCGGCTGACCCGGATCCCCGTCTTTCCGAGGGCGACCCGCTCGTAGGGATCGAACGTCGTGGAGGCTGTCCCGGCGGCGATGTCCGTGCCGGCGCCCCGGCAGGCCCCCAGGGCGACCGCGCCCGCCCCGGCCAGTGTGCCCTTCAGCAGGTCGCGTCGTGCGATGCGCATGGGTCGGCTCCTGATGGGGATCTCTGTCTCCGGCAGGCCCGTTCTCGGGGCGAAAGGGCAGACAGCCCATGCGCCCGTCTTCGCCTGGACCCTCTTTCGTCCCGACGTCGTCGGGGCTCGTGAGGTCGCTGCGGTTCGAAGCCCCGCCCCTCCGGGGCGGGGATCTTTACTATACCGTCCCGCGCAGGATAATCCCGAAATATCAGGGGCTCGTTCCGTCGCGGCGGGCCTTCGTTCCGGAGGGAGCGACCGGGAGTGGCGGGGGGCGATGCATTTTGCATGGACACGCCCACTGCGCGCGTGATAAATAACGTCGTTGAGATATTGAAGAGGAGGGGGCCATGGGCGAACCCGTTCAACTCCGGTCGATGACGCTCCCCGAGATCCTGGATGGCGCCTTCCGGCTCTACCGCCAGAATTTCGTGACCTTTCTGGGTATTCTGGGCGTCGTGTACGTCCCGTTCGTCGTCCTCATCATGGCCGTCAGCGCGATGATGGTCTCCGGTGCCGCCACCGCCGCCCGGGAGGAGGACGTCGAGGCGGTGATGCAGAGCCAGATGACCGGGGGGCTCGTTCTGCTGGGCTTCACCGTGCTCCTCTTCAGCGTCGCCATGCCGCTGGCCACCGGGGCCCTGACGCGGGCCGTCGGATCCCGCTATCTCAACGAAGCGGTCTCCCTCGGCGGGTGCTACAAGCACATCCTGGGGATGTTCTGGCGGTACCTCCTGACCGTCCTGTTGAGCGGTCTCGTGATCGTGATCGGGTTCATGCTCCTGGTCGTCCCCGGCATTGTGTTCTCGATCTGGTTCATCTTCACGTCGTCCGTGGTCGTGCTTGAGGGGCTCGGCGGGACGTCCGCCATGGGGCGCAGCCGCGAGCTGGCCCGCGGGAATGCCGGCAAGATCATTTTGCTGGCCGTCCTGATCTGGATCCTGAGCTGGCTGCTCGGCGTGGGGGTGGAGGCGCTCAACGGCCTGATCGTTTCCGGGATGGAAGACAGCCGGGTCATGGCCGCGCTCGTCAGCCAGGTCATCCAGCAGGGCGTCAACCTGGTGGTCGCGCCGTTCTTCAGCATCGCGTGGGTCCTCCTGTACTATGACATCCGCATCCGCAAGGAGGGCTTCGACCTGGAGGTCCTGGCCCGAAGCCTCGGCTCCGGCCCCGGGTCGGCCCCGGCGACTCCGGCCTAGCCTCGTGCTCCTGCTGCTGACCGCCTGCCCCTGTCCCGCCGCCGCCGGCGATGGGGCGCCGCTCCCCGATGGGGTCGAGGTCCGCCGCCGTCTCGAGTCCATTCTGGCGTCGGGGGAGTACGCCACGGGCCCGGAGGGCGATGCCACCCCCCTGTTGGCCGAATGGTTCTTCCGGAAGCTTCGCGCCTTCTTCGATGCCATGGGCCGTCTCGGCGTGGAGGCGCCCGTCCTCTTCTGGGCCCTGCTGGTGGGCTGCCTGGCCGTGCTGGCCGCCATCGTCGCGCACGCGGGCGTCGTCCTCGTCGGCGCGCTCCGCGCCGCCCGCGCCCCGCCGCGCGCGGGTGGGGGCGAGGAGGCGCCATCGGAGGATCCGTCCGCGGTGCTGGCGCGGGGGCGCGACGAGGCCGGGCGCGGCGCCTACGCGGAGGCCCTTCGCCTCGTCCATCGCGCTGCCCTCCTCGGCCTCGAGCGCCGGGGCCTTGTCCGGTTCCGCGAGAGCCTGACCAGCGGGGACTTTCTGCTTCAGCTGCGGAAGGCGCCGCGCGAACGGACGGCATTCGAGTCCCTGCGGCGCGTCTACGAGCCGGCCGTTTTCGGGCGGATACCCGTCGACCGCCCGGCCTGCGAGCGGTGCCTCCGCCTTGCGGAGGCGCTGGTCGCGGAGCCGCCGCGCTGAGTGGCCGTGCGACGCGGTTGGATCCGTCCCCCGTGGGATCCGACGGAGACCGTGATGCTTTCCGGCCGTATCCGGTTCCGGACAGAGCACCTGGCGATCGCGGGAAGCCTCGCGCTCCTCGTGGCCGCCGTCCTGGTGCTCGGGCGCGGCCCCGCGGGGGCGGACCGCGATCCCCTCGGCTTGAGCACGGGCTCATGCCGATTCGCGACGCCCGGCGGGACGAAGGCCCTGTACGTCCTGCTCCGGGACCTGGACTATTCCGTGACCCGCCACGCCCGCCGGATCGAGTTGCTCCCGCGCGGGGTCTCGCTCCTGCTGCTCCTCGCGCCGTCGCGTCCACCCGACGCGGACGCCGTGGCCTGGGCGAAGGGCTGGGTGGCGGAGGGCGGGACGCTGCTCTGGGCGCCGCGCGGGCGGGGGGTGCTGCCGGCGGAGGCGGACGCGGAGGCGCGGCCCTTCAACCGGATCGACGGGCCTTCGACGGAGGCCGATGCGCTGCCGGCCGCCTTCGGCCTGAAGCGGGTCCCGTGCGGCGCGGCGGGGGTCTCCCGCGTGACGGCCACGCTCGAGCCGTTCGGCGGCGGGCGCTACGGGCTGGCCTGCGAGGGGGAAGATCGCCTGGCCGCCGTTTCGGCGTCGTCGCCGGCGCGGCCCCTCGCCGCGGACGACCGGGGCTGGATCGCGGCGGTGGTGCCGTCGGGGAAGGGGCGGTTCGTCGCCCTGGCCGACCTCCGGCTGGTCTCCAATGCGGGGCTCGCCGCGGCGGATCACGCCGCGTTCGCGGTGCACCTGGTTGCGGGGGCGGCGGGCGGCGGGCGGATCGTCTTCGACGAGTACCACCACGGCGACCGCGGGGGGCAGTCGGCGCTGGCCGTCGTCTGGGACTCGCCGCTGGGGCCGGCGCTGCTGCTCGGCCTGGCGGCGGTCTTCAGCGCCGTGATGGCGCGCGGGCGGCGGCTGGGTCCGCCGCTGGACCGGCACACGGAGCGGAGGCGGCGGCCCGCGGAGTACCTGGACGCGTGCGCCCGGCTCTGCCGGTCCCTGCGCGCGGGTCCGCCGGTGATGGCCATGATCCTGGCCGAGATCGAGCAGTTCCTGCGGCGACAGACCGGTGCGTCCACGCCGGAGGCGATCGAAGCGGTCGCGGTGAAAGCCGGCCTGCCGGCGGACCGCCTCCCGCGTGCCTTGGCGCGCGCCCGCGCCCTGGCCGGGGCGTCCCACGCTGACGAGACGGAGCTCGTCGCCTGTGCCCGCGAGCTGGAGCGGCTCCGCTCGGCCCTGCGCGTCGCGGCAGGACGGGGACAGACGCCGGGACCGGTCGTTTCCCGGGGCGCCCGGCGGCGCGCGTGACGCCTTTCATTCCGGAGGAGATCGTCATGGAAACGCCCGTGTCGGACCGGGTCGGTCGCATCCGGGCCGTCTTCGACGAGGTCCGGTCGGAGGTCGCGAAGGCGATCGTCGGCCAGAACGAGGTCGTCGAGCACCTGTGCGCGGCCGTCCTGGCCGGGGGCCACGTCCTGCTCGAGGGCTTCCCGGGGACGGCCAAGACCCTCCTGGTCCGTGCCTTCGCGCGGGCGCTCCGGTGGTCCGCCTCCCGCGTGCAGTTCACACCCGACCTGATGCCGGCCGACATCACGGGGACGAGCGT
>CAYUME010000248.1:2537-6910 GCA_964445475.1 uncultured Planctomycetia bacterium | reverse complement strand
ATGCCGCCAAGATCGCCAAGGTAAACGGAGAGGACGCCAAGGTGTTGTTCTTGGCTTTCTTTTCGTGCCTTGGTGCCCTTGGCGGCTACGCTCGGTTGCGGTTCGACCGCGCTGGGACCCTCTTGGCGGCGCGGGAGCGGCCGTCGCGCCCTTCCCCTTGACTCTCCCTCCCCCCCCTTCCATAATCCAGACGGTCCCGATGCGCGGGGTTTTCCTCCGGGGCGACGGCCATGCGGTTCCTGCTTTCTGCCATCCTGATCCTCCTGGCGGCGGACGCCCGGGCCGCCGAGCCGGCGCCGGACGTGGCGCGGATCGAGGCCCTCGTGCGGAGGCTGGGCGCGCGTTATCTGGACGAGCGCCAGGCGGCGCGGGAGGAGCTGGAGCGGATCGGCGCGCCGGCCGGGCCGCCGCTCTGCCGGGCGCTCGACGACGAGGACGTCCGGATCCGCCGCGGGGCCTGCGAGCTGCTGGGGGAACTTCGCATCGCCGCCGCGGCGTCCCGCCTGATCGACCTCCTTCGCGATCCCGACCCGTACGTCCAGGAGGCGGCCCGCGAGGCTCTCGTCCGGATCGGCCCCCCCGCGCACGACGCGGTCCGGCGCGCCCGGGAGACGGGGCGGATTCCGGCGGAGCTGTCCGAGCGGATCGTCGATCGGCCGCTCCGGGCGGCCGTCGAGGAGGCCCTGGACCGGTGCATCTCGAAGGACTTCGGCTGGGGATTCTACAAGGACCAGTTCAAGGACCTGATGGCGATGGGCCCCCCGGTGGCGGGCGTGCTCCTGAGGCTTTTTACGACCCCTCCCGCCGACTACGTTTTCGCCTACGAATTCGGGGGGGCGCCGCCGGAGGATCCCGGGACCGAGTACCGGAAGCTGATCATCCAGCGCCTGGCGGGCGAGGCCCTGGCGGAGATGCGCGACCCCTCCGTCCTCCCCGATCTGAAGGCCTTCGTCGCCCGTCTCGAGAAGGAGGAGGTCGACCTGCTGGTCGAGGACGTCAAGGGCGACCTGTACAAGACGGCGGCTTTCATCCTCCGGCGCTTGGGCGAGCCGACGGCCTACGAGCGGATCCTCGCGACGTTGCGGAAGGAGGCGGGGGTGACGCAGGGCGCGGACGGCGCGCGTGCGCTGTCGGGGCCCGTCGGTGTCCCCGCGCGGCAGCTGGATGCCCTCGCCGAGCTGGCCATGCTGCAGGTCAAGAACGACGCCTCCGACGATGCGATCTGGGCCTACCGGCAGCTGATCGAGCGGGGATCCCGTCTTCTCCGGCCGGGAGGGGGCGTCGTCTTGTCTTCGAGGATTCTCTCGCATGTCAAGAGCGCCCACTACAACCTGGCCTGTGCCCTCTCCCTGGCCGGCCGGAAGGACGAGGCCGTCGAGAGCCTGAAGAAGGCCGTGGGGCTGGGGTACCGTGATGCCGAGTGGATCAAGCGGGACCGGGATCTGGACCCGATTCGGGAGGAGGCGGGATACAAGGATCTCCTGCTCCAGCTGGAGCGCGAGCGCGGACGGAACGCGGCCGGCGTCCTGCTGCCGGGCGGGATGCCGGAGGACGAGTGAGCGCCGGCCCCGGGCCGCGGAACCCGCGACCGGGCCGGCAGGGTCGCTTCGCATCGGACCGGGCCCATGAAACCCCTCGATATCGCGTGGATGGTGACGCTGCTCCCGATGCTGTTCCTCGGCGCGGCCGCTGCGGAGGAGGCCGCCCCGCCGGCCGCGGCCGACGTCGCGGCCGACCGGGACCTGCAGCGGAAGGTCGAGGCCGGCCTCAACCGGTGCATCGGGCCGGGCCAGAGCTGGGGCTTCTACGCGGGGCAGTTCAAGGAGGTCCTCGCGCTCGGCCCCGGCGTCCCCCGCGTTCTCCTCCGGCTCTTCACGACGCCCCACGCGGTCTACGTCTTCGAGCACGATTTCGCCGACTCGCCGGGGGAGGACGCCGTCGACCGCGAGCGGCGGACGCTCATCCTCCAGCGGCTGGCCGGGGACGCGCTCGGGGAGGCGCGCGACCGGTCGGTCGTGCCGGACCTGTTGACCTTCCTCGGGAACCTCGAGAAGGCGAATCCCGACCTGGCGGACGCGGGCGACGTGCAGGAGGACGCCTGCGCGACGGCCGCGGTCGCGCTCCTCAAGCTGGGCGAGCCGGTGTACTTCGAGAGGCAGGTCCGCACCCTGCGCCAGGCGGCGCGCGTGACCGTCGGCGAGGCGGGGGCGCTGACGGTCGCCCCCGCCGCCGACCGGACCGGCCGCTTCCGGCAGATGGACCTGCTCCAGCGGCTGGCCTCGCTCCACCTGAGGGACGACAACGTCGGCATGGCCGAACGCGCGTACGGCCAGGCCATCGACCTGGGCGGGGCGGAGCTCCAGCGTCTCCGGAAGACCCCGGAGGCCTACGGCGACTGGGCGCGGCTCTTCGGCCTCCTGCAGGGCGCCCATTACAATCTCGCCTGCGTCCACGCCCAGCGGGTGAAGACGGCCGAAGCGCTCCGGAACCTCCGGCAGGCCGTGGACTACGGCTACCTCGACCTGGAGTGGATCAAGCGGGATCGCGACCTCGATCCGGTCCGCGACGACCCGGCCTACAACGAGCTGATCGCCTATCTCGAAGGGCGGATCCGGTCGTTCCGGGAGGCGGCCCGGGAGGAGCTCGAGAAGGAGAAGGCGCTCGAGAAGGAGAAGGAGTCGCCGGGGGACGAGTCCGGGCCTCCCTCCGGCCGTTAGCGAAGAGACGGCGTTCGTCCCGGAGGTTCGTTTGTGCCGCCGGCCTGGCCGGGGCCTGTCGGGGTCCACCGCATGCGATTCGATCGATTCGCGTCCCGTATGCTCCCGTTCCTGGCGCTCCTGCCGCTGCCGGCGGCCACCGCCGGCGACGATCCGGCGCCGGCCCCCGACGCCGCGCGGATCGAGGCGCTGGTCCGGCAGCTGGGGGCCCCGGAGGGGTACGACATCCGGGAGTCCGCCCGGCAGGGCCTTCTGGCGGCCGGGGCCGCCGCCGGTCCGGCGCTGGTCGCGGTCTTGGGCGACGCCAGCCCGCGCGTCCGCCGGACGGCCTGCGAGATCCTCGGGCGGGTCGGCGGGACGGCGGCGGCGGACCCGCTCGTCACGCGGTTGACGGACGACGACCCGGATGTCCGCGAGGCGGCGGCGGACGCCCTCGAGCGGATCGGCGAGGCCGGCCGGGCGGCGATCGGAACGGCCCGCGACGCGGGGACGCTGCCCGCGGCGGCGGCCGAGGCCGCCCTCGTGCGGCCCGTCAAGCGCCGCGTCGAGGCCCTCCTCGACGGCTGCATCTCGAAGGATCTGGGGTGGGGCTTTTACAAGGATCAGTTCAAGGACCTCGTCGCCATCGGCCCCCCCGCCACGCGCGTCCTCCTGACGCTCTTCACCACGCCGGAGTCCGACTACGTCTTCAGCCACACCTTCGACAACGAGCCGAGCGAGGTCCGGATCCGCTACCGCAAGCAGGTGATCCAGCGGCTGGCCGGCGAGGCCCTGGTGGACATGAAGGATCCCTCCGTCGTCGCTCCGCTCAAGGCCTTCCTGGCCTCGCTGGGGCCGGTCGACGTCCTCGACGAGCGGGACCCCCGGCAGGATTTCTACGAGTCGGCGATCTTCGTCCTCATGCGGTTGGGGGACCGGGAGCCGTACGATCGGCTCAAGGACCGCTTCCTGCAGGCCTCCGGCGCCCGGATCGGAGCGGACGGGGCCGTGTCGGTGGCGCTCGACCCCGACCTGAAGAAGTGCCAGGACCAGTTCAACGCCCTGTCCCGGCTCGCCATGCTGCAGATCAAGGCCGACGACCTGGCGGCCACCGAGCGCACCTACCAGGCGATCATCGCGCAGGCGCTCGACCGCCAGGAGGCGGCGGCGCGGAAGGTCTACGACCAGGACGCGGACGGGACGCTCGACGCCAAGGAGCGCCGGCTGATGGACGAGGCGGTCGACTCGATCCTCCGGCGCGCCTACAGCGGCCCCGTCACCCCCTCGCTCGAGGCCTTCTGGCGGGAGTACGCCTTTTTCCGCGGCGTCCTCCGCGGGGCCTACTACAACTACGCCTGCGCCCTCGCGCAGATGGACAAGAAGCCCGAGGCGGTCGACGCGCTGCAGAAGGCGGTCCGGGCCGGCTACGAGGACGCGGACTGGATCGGGCGCGACCGGGACCTGGACGCCATCAAGGAGGAGCCGGAGTACAAGCGCCTTCTGCGCGAGCTCGAGCGGAAGAAGCAGCGGGAGGAGGAGCGGGGGGGATAGGGGCGTCGATCGCCCTTGCCTCCGGCGGACGAATTCGATAGACTCGCGCCCTACGTGCGGGCCCCGGGACGCGCGAAGGGCCCCGGTCCGGTGGCGTCCACGGCCGTCCAGGTGAGTTCCTTCATC
>CAYUME010000248.1:0-2527 GCA_964445475.1 uncultured Planctomycetia bacterium | reverse complement strand
CGAGGGTGTCATGAAGAAGGCGGAGGACGTGGCCAAGGTGGTCGGCGAGCTGAAGACGAAGCTGGCGGGGCTGGCGGCGCCGGAGAAGGCGGCCGAAGCCCGCGCCGTCCGCAAGGCGCTCAAGCGCGCCCAGCGGCGCGTCCGGCAGCTGACCGGCAAGAAGCTCTCCACGATCCGGAAGAAGCGCGGCCTCGAGGAGGCCAAGCCCGCCGCGACGACGTAGGCTGCGGGCCGTTCCGCGGCACTCCCCGCCTGCTGTCGTCTGCCGCGCGAGCCCGTCCTGGCCCGCGGCGGCGCGGGCCGACCGCGTTCCTCCCTCCGCCCCGTGTGGCCTATGCGTTCCTATGAGCTGAAGCCTCCGTCCGGACCCGCCCCCGCCTTCCGCATCCGCTACGAGGACGAGCTCAACCCCCAGCAGCTGGCCGTGGTGACGGCCGGCGGCGGTCCCCTCCTGGTGATCGCCGGCGCGGGCAGCGGCAAGACGCGCGTCGTCACCTACCGGGTCGCGCGTCTCGTCGAGTCCGGCGTCGATCCCGCCTCCGTCCTCCTCGTCACGTTCACCAACAAGGCCGCCCGCGAGATGCTGCGCCGCGTCGAGCAGCTGGTCGGCGTCGACGCGCGCCGCTTCTGGGGGGGGACATTCCACCACATCGGCAATCTCATCCTGCGCCGGCACGCGCGCCAGCTGGGGTTCGCCGAGACCTACGGCATCCTGGACCGGGAGGACAGCAAGGGGTTGCTGGACGATTGCGTCGAGCGCCTCGGTCTCTCGCGTCGCGGCGTGCGGTTTCCGAAGGGCGACGTCCTGCTCGAGATCCTCAGCCTCGCCCTCAACACGACGGTTCCCCCCGCGGCGCTCGTCGAGCGCCAGTTCGGGCCGCTGGTCCCCCTCCTGGATGACATCGTCCGCGTCTTCGCGGCCTATATCGAGCGCAAGCGGACGCAGAACGTGATGGACTTCGACGACCTGCTCGTCCTCTGGCACCGGCTGCTGACGGAGGACCCGGCGGCGCGGGAGGCCTGGGGAGGGCGCTTCCGGCACATCCTCGTCGATGAATACCAGGATACGAACCGGCTCCAGGGGGAGATCGTGGACCTCCTGGCCGGCACCCACCGCAATCTCATGGTCGTGGGGGACGACGCCCAGAGCATCTACTCCTTCCGGGGGGCCCACTTCGAGAACATCCTCGATTTCCCGAAGCGGTATGCGGACGCCCGGGTCCACCGGCTGGAGACGAACTACCGGAGCACGCCGCGGATCCTGGACCTGGCCAACGCGAGCATTGCGCACAACGCGCGACAGTTCCCGAAGGTGCTCCGCGCCGTGCGGGAGGGCGGTTCCCCCCCGGCGCTGGTGGCCGCCCAGGATGCCGACGAGCAGGCCCGCTTCACCGTCCAGCGCGCGCTCGAACTGCACGACCAGGGCGTCCCCCTGGCCGAGATGGCGATCCTCTACCGCGCCCACTACCAGTCGCTCGAGCTCCAGTTGGAGCTGACGCGCGCCGGGATCCCCTTCCAGATCCGGTCGGGCCTCCGCTTCTTCGAGCAGGCGCACATCAAGGACGTCGTCTCGTACCTGAAGATCGTCGTCAACCCCCGTGACGAGATGGCCTGGAAGCGGGTGATCCGGCTCTACCCGCGGCTGGGGCGGTCCACGGCCGAACGGATCTGGCAGCAGCTGGGCGGCGCGGCGGACCCGTTCGCGCTGGTCGGGGGGGAGTCGGTGGCGAAGGGGCTCCCGCGGGGCGCCGTCGCCGGCTGGAAGGCCCTCGCCGCCATGCTGCTCCGGCTGGCCGCCCCCCCCCTCCGGGAGCGCCCCGCCGAGATGATCGAGTCGGTCCTGAAGGACGGCTACGAGGCCTACGCCGGCACCACCTTCGAGAACGCCGCCAACCGGGTCGAGGAGATCCGGCAGCTGGCCAATTTCGCCCTCCGGTACGAGTCCACGGGCGACTTCCTTTCCGAGCTGGCCCTCCTGTCCGACCTCGCGGGAACGGAGACGTCGGCCGGCGACGACGAGGACGACCGGATTGTCCTCTCCACCATCCATCAGGCCAAGGGGCTGGAATGGCGGATCGTCTTCGTGATCGGCCTGGTCGACGGGGCGTTTCCGCTGGGCCGCTGCCTGCGGGAGACCGGGGGGGAGGAGGAGGAGCGTCGGCTCTTCTACGTGGCGGCGACACGCGCGAAGGACGAGCTCTACCTCGTGCACCCCCTGATCGTCCGGGAGCGGGGGACGTGGGAGATCGTCAGCCGGCCCTCGCGGTTCATCCTGGAGCTGCCGCCCTCGGCCTATGAGAAATGGGCGCTGTCGGATAACCTGGACGGGGGCGGACTTCCGTTCGACCCGCCGCCGCGCCGGCGGACGACGGCCGGCGACGCGGACCGACTGGAAGACAGCGACCCGATGTTCGAGGACTGAACATTGACAGGGTGCTCCGGCCGCAGGTAAAATCGACAGTCGTACTCTGTCCTGACCACCCCGTCGGATCGTTCGCATGACTGACGAGTCGAAGCCTGTGGAGCC
>CAYUME010000247.1:5511-6913 GCA_964445475.1 uncultured Planctomycetia bacterium | reverse complement strand
CGATGAGTCCGTACGCCGTCACGTGCCCGGTCTCGTCCCAGCGGATCGCCGTCTTCGCGGGGTCCTCGCCGACCAGCGCGATGCCGGTGGAGTCGGCGTGCTTGTCGCGGAGGACCATCAGGGTCCGGGTGACGCGGTAGGTGCCGGGAGGGATATAGAGGACCTTCTCCTTCGCGTCCTGGGGGCGGAGGGCGTCGAGGGCCTTCTGGAGGGCGCCGGTGTCGTCGGCCTTCCCGTCGCCCGCGGCGCCGAAGTCCTTCCGGAG
Organism: uncultured Planctomycetia bacterium; assembly: GCA_964445475.1. Lineage (GTDB taxonomy): Bacteria > Planctomycetota > MHYJ01 > CAYUME01 > CAYUME01 > CAYUME01. The sequence goes on along the minus strand of CAYUME010000247.1, from coordinate 6,648 downwards.
GTCCAGCCAGCCGGCGAGGGGGCCGACGAACTCGTCGGTCTCGACGGACCCGCTCGCGGCCGCTTTCGCGACCGGTGCGGTGGCCGCGGCCTGGGCGAGAACGGGAGGCCGCGCCGCCGGCTTCCGCTCCGGCGCGTCCATCGCCGTCACGACCACGCCGGCACCGGAGGCGGCCAGGAGCGCCCCGCCGCCGAGAACCGCCGCCGCCTTCAGCTTCGCCCAGAACATCATCTTCATGGCCCCCTCCGGGATAGGGAACAGGACGCCCGACGCGACGCCGGTCCCCGAAACCGCGGCGGCGCAGCCGGATGCGAGCGTCGCGGGCGTCGCAACCGCGGCCTCCGCCTTCAGACCGGCCGCCACCAAGGCGGCCGTCATCGCCACGCCGCGGCGCAGGAAGAACGCCCGCATCTTCGCAAGCCCGTAGGCAAGCCGCTTCTTGACGGCATCCTCGGAGCAGCCGAGGGCGGCGGCGACCTCGCGCTGCGGGCGCCCCTCGAGGTAATGCATCACAACGGCCGCCTGCTGTGACATCCTCAGGCCGGTCACGGCATCGTTCAGGTGCGGCAGCGCACGCCGCCAGGCAGCCTCCTCGTCGGGTCCCATGGCTCCCTCCCGATCCCGCCGGGCCGCGGCCTCGGTCTCCCGACGTCGTCGCCGCTCCGCCTCCCGGCGCATCGTGCGGACGACGAATCCGGCAGCGCGGAAGAGCCACGGTCCGAGGGCAGAGGCGCCTCGGATCGAGGCCGCCTTGCGGGCCAGGACCACGAACACGGCCTGGGCCGCGTCCTCGGCCAGCGCCGCGTCGCCCCCGAGCCCGCGCCGGCAGGCGGCGTAGACCATCGGCGCGTGGCGGTCCACGAGGGCCCGGAAGGCCTCGGGCGAACCGTCCTGACGGAAGAGAGCCAGGGCCGTGGCGTCGTCCATGGGCGTCGGATTCCCCACCCATATACCGCCGCCGGCCGCCCGGGGGGAGGTACTTTCTTCGGACGGATCACTTCACGGCGACGCGACCGAGCGCATAGGTGGTGGCGAAGGTCATGCCCGAACTGGCGGCTTGCCGCCCGATCGTGCGCCCCATGCCACCGCCGATGCCGCACAACAATCCGCCCAGCAGCTTGCGGCCAAACTGTTCTA
>CAYUME010000247.1:0-5501 GCA_964445475.1 uncultured Planctomycetia bacterium | reverse complement strand
CGCATACCACCCGTCCTCTCCCCGGCCCGCGATCGCCAGCCGGATGGCGGGCCGCCTCGTGGCGGGGTCGAGGACGGCGACCGAGAGGTCATAGTCCCCCGGCGGGAGATCCTTCGGGACCGCGAGCGGCTCCGCCGCCTCGACCTTTCCTGGCAGCCAGCCCTTGACCGAGGTCTTCCCGACGGCCACGTGCGGCGCCGCGCCGCCCGCGCCGGAGAGCCGCAGGCCGAGGACGAAGTCGCGGTAGGGCGGCGCCACGCCGACGTTCTCCCACGTCATGACAACCGGGGCCGTCGCGCCGCGGGCGACGGACGCGGGGTGGCGGAGCGACCGGAGGACGAGGCGGTAGCCGAGCCTCCGCAGAAAGCTCTCGACCTCCGGGCGGGCGCCCTCGGGGATGGGCGCCGACTTGTTGTTCATGAGGCTGGCATGCAAGTAGAGGGCGTAGTCGAAGATGTATCGGATGTCCCACCCCTCGCTCTTCCATTTCCGCATGTCCCAGCAGCTCTCGAAGGCGACGGGGGCCTTCTTCCATGCCTCGCCCGCCTGGGCCTTCTGGATCTGCTGGCGGTACAGGTGCTCCATGTGGTTCCAGGTCTTCGAGAAGCCGCCCATGTCGCCGAGACAGTCGGCACGCCAGCCGCAGCCGGCGCGGACGGCGTGGGTCAGCGGCTCGAGGTCGCCGATCAGCATCACGCGGGGCGTGCGGGGGAAGGCCTGGCACCAGGCCTCGACAAGACGGAGGCGCGTCTCCGGCTCGGGCATCTTCACACCGGTGCCGCTCATGTGCCACTCGCCCCAGAGGCCGACGGAGCCGAGGTCGAGGGTGTCGACATCCGGGTGGCCGTCGTAGCGCGTCCCGAGCTCCTCGATCAGGCGGAAGTGGGCCTTCTGGAAGAGCGGGTCCTCGAAATCGGGGACCCAGTATGTCGGTCCCGACTTCTGATACTGGAAGTCGAAGCCCTTGCAGCCCTTGTCCTTGAGCCATTTCGGGACGTAGAGGGGGCGCGCGTCGGTGCCGACGCACATGACGCGGAAGGAGAGCCGCTGGCCGGCCTTGCGGGCGCGGGCCAGAAGGCCGTCGATCTTCTCGAAGTCGATCTTCCCTTCGGCGGGCTCGATCTCGTCCCAGTACCAGCGGATGTAAGCCGCGGCGGTGGGAAGGCCGGAGAGGGCCTTGTCGTGATCCGCGAACAGGTGGAAGGTCTGCCAGCCCATGCCGGGGTTGGCGAGGAGGTCGTCGATCTCCTTCGGCTGGACGACGACCTGGGCGGGGGAGGGAGAAGGCGCGAGGGCGGCGAGCGCGAGGACGAGGACGGTGGAGCATTTCGTCATGGGGGCCCCCTCCTTCGACCGCATTGTCCGGATTGGAAGGCCGCTTGGCAAGCGTTGGCGGTTTGGGCGGTCCGGATCCACGGCGCCGGACGGGTGCGGAAGGGGCGGGTTTGCAGATTTGCGCAAACCAGGAGCATCCGACAGGGGCCGCGGGGCTTTGCTGGTTTTGATAAACCAGGTGAATCCCCCATGGGCTGGACGGTTGCTCGTTTTGATAAACAAGCACCCCCCACCGGGGCGACAGAACAGGGAGCCACAGAAGACGAGAAGACGTAGGCGACCGGAGGATACTTCTCACCTCCTCCCTGTTTTCTCCCTGGACGTGACACGGGCAGAGACTTCTGTCATATTTATATGAACATTAGGCCGGGACCTTGTCTGGAACCACGCCATGACGCCCCGCCGCGCCGCGCTCGCCGCCGCCCTCGCCTGCCTCCCGGCCACCGCCCCCGCCTCGGACGCCCCCAAGCCCCTCGTCTTCGAGGCCGAGGCCGTCTCGGGGCCGGCCGACGCCTGGGAGAAGGACCGCTCCTCGGAGACGAAGTGGAACCTCTGGAGCACTGACGCCGACGCCGCGAAGAAGTGGTCCGGCGGCGTGGTCCTCCAGTCGCCCCCCGTGAAGGAGGACCGGGCGACGCCCGAGGAGGGCGCCCCCCCCCTCCGCACGCGCATCACCGGTCTCCCGTCCGGCCGCTACGACGTCTTCCTCAAGATGGGTCGCGCCCTCGGGATCTCCCGCGACGGCGGAAAGACCTGGTCCCGCCTGACGGACGGGGCGCTGGGCGCCATGGACGTCAAGGACGGGACGCTCGAGTTCTGGGTGGACGACCGCTACGCAAGCACGAGCAACCCCGGCTCCGCCTACTACGACACGCTGACCCTCACGCCGGTCCCCCCGCCGGTCGTGAAGCCGCCGGTCCAGGGGTACGCGACGGCGCGCGTGCGCGAGCGGCTCGACCGGGGCCTCGTCGCCCTCCGCCGGTCCGCCAAAGAGGTCTACCTGTCGTGGCGCCTCCTCGCCGACGACCCGCCGGACGCGGCTTTCCACGTGTACCGCTCGGAGGGCGGCGGGGCGCCGCAGCGGATCACGCCGGCGCCGGTGGCGAAGACGACCGATTTCACGGACGCCGCCGCCCCCGGGGGCGCGTGCGCCTACGCCGTGCGCCCGGTCGCGAACGCCGGCGAGGGCGCCGCCTCGCCCGCCGTCCCCGTCCCCGCCGGCGACATGGCCCAGGACTGCGTGTCGATCCCGCTCGACGAAGGGACGACGGTCCAGAAGGTCGGCCTCGGCGACCTGGACGGCGACGGGCGGTGGGACTATGTGCTCAAGACCCCGGACGACAACATCGACCCGTACGAGAAGTACTGGAAGAAGAGCCCGGGCACGTACGCGATCGAGGCGCGGTCCCACGACGGGGCGCTCCTCTGGCGGAAGGATCTCGGCTGGGCGATCGAGCGCGGCATCTGGTACTCGCCGCTGGTCGTCTTCGACCTCGACGGCGACGGGAAGGCGGAGGTGGCCGCGAAAACGGGCGAGGGGGACCCGCGCGACCCGGACGGCCGCGTCACCTCCGGCCCCGAGTGGGTGACCGTCTGGTCGGGCGCGACGGGACAGGAGATCGCCCGCGCCCCCTGGCCCGGCCGCGAGATCCGGGGCGAGACGCTCCCCTACAACTACGCCAGCCGCAACCAGCTCACGGTCGCCTTCCTCGACGGCAAGACGCCGTGCCTGGTCGTCCAGCGCGGCACCTACACGATCATCCAGGTCCACGCCTGCCAGCTCCGCGGCGGGAAGCTCGAACGGCTCTGGGCGTGGGACACGCTCGAGGAGTCCCAGCCCCGGCGCTGGCGCGGGCAGGGGGCGCACTCGCTCCAGGCGCACGACGTCGACGGCGACGGGCGCGACGAGGTCGTCGTCGGCAGCGCCGTCCTCGACGACACCGGCGCCGGACTCTGGTCGACCGGCCTCGGCCATCCCGACCACGCCTACGTCGGCGAGATCGACCCCGCGCATCCGGGGCTCGAGATCTACTACGGGATGGAGACCGCGCAGCGGGAGGCGAACGGCCTTTGCGTCGCCGACGCGAAGACGGGGACGATCCTCTGGGGGCTGAAGGGCGCGACACGGCACATCCACGGGTACGGATTCTGCGCGGACGTCGACCCGCGCCACCCCGGCGCGGAGGTCTACGGCTGCGACACCGACGCCGAGAAGAAGTTCAACCGGGGGTGGCTCTGCACCGCGCGCGGCGAGGTGATCGAGGAAACGAAGGAGCTGACGTCGAGCCGGCCGGTCTACTGGGACGCGGACCCGCAGGCCGAGCTGGTGCGGGGATCGCGGATCTCGGACTACCGGGGCGGGGACCACCCGCCGAAGCTCGTGGGCCGGCTGGTCCTGGTGGCCGACGCGCTCGGGGACTGGCGGGAGGAGCTCTTTCTGTCGCGGCCGGGGGAGTTGCGCATCTACGCCACGACGATCCCGGCCGCGGACCGGCGGATCTGCCTCCTGCAGGACCCGATCTACCGCAAGACCGTGCTGGCGACGGCGCAGGGGTACTTCTACAACACGATGTTGAGCTATCTGCCGTCGGCGGAGCCGGGCGGGGGGCGGTAAAACGCGGCCGGCCCCGATCCGGCCGCCCCCCCGCTACAGTGCAAGCGCAGCCCCGTCTCCGCGGGCCCATCAGCTCCCCGTTTTCTTCATTGGCGCAGAAAGGGTCTTGAGCCTTTCGAGGATCTCCTTTGCCCGTTCCGCCTCTTTTGTCTTGCGCTCTTCACACCGCGCGACGGCCGCGGCTTCCGTCTTCTTGCCCATCTCGCCCGTCATGGCGCTGACCGTGGGGTCCTCGCTCTCCGGGTAGTCCCCCCCGTCCGTGCGGAAGCTCGGCAAAGGAAGCCATGGTTTTCCGAAGACTTTCAGATTGCCCATGGGGCTTGTCGCCCAGCCGTAACGCACGGCCTTGGGTTCCTTGACCAGCGGGCTCCAGACGCGGATCGTTCCCGTGTCGAAAGCCCGCGCGTTATTCGCGGATTTCGCATCGGGTTTCAACGGGAACCTGGCGTAAGCCATGTAGAACGTGCCGTCCTCGCCGGCGATCGAGAAGCCTTCAGGGATCGGCGACCAGTTGTCCGGAAAGACCGGCTTGTCGAACTTGAGGACCAAGGTGTCGTCGTCCCGCTCCGCGGAGACGAGCTGGGCGCAGTCCCAGTCCATCTTGGCCTTGTAGATTCGGCTGAGGGCCCAGCGGGCGGCGCGCTCGCCGTGCTCCCGCTTCTTACCCGGGTGAAGGCCGGGGACCTGGACGTCGTAGGCCGGCAGGAAGGCCGTGTTCACCGGGTCGCCAACGTCCGCCAGCCCCAGACGTTGCGCCTCCCGAATGTAGGCCGCGCCGCCTTCGGACATGACTTCATAGTTGTCCGGGGTCTGAGGATCGCCGCCCGCGCAGAAGCCGATGACGCCCACAGGAAGGGTTGGGTCCGTGAAGTCCTCGCGCCACCCTTCGACCATGAGCCTCATCAGAACCCGGTAACGTTTCGGGCGGCAGTTGGAGCCGATGGCGTTGTTGTAGCCCTGATGGAAAAGCACGCCCTTGATGTTGTACCCCTTGAACACGCCGAACATGCCGTTGTAGCAGCTCGCCATGTCGCTCGGGCTCTTGCCGGGGACGTTCCATGAAGGCAGGCTCTTCGGGTCGGGCCGCTGGGGCCACTTGTCCTCGGGCAGGCCCTTGCCTTTCGCCCTGCCCAGCTGGCGCTGCCACATAACGTCGGCCTCCGCTTCGGGGTCGAATTCGGCGATCCGCTTCTCGACCGATTCCGCGTAGCGCTTGGCGATGGGATCGTCATCGAACTTGTGGCGCGGTACCAGGCTTTCGATGGACGCTCCGCCCCGCGCGTTCTTGATGACGCCGACTGGAATCTGCAGGGCTCTTTGCAGCCTGGAACCGAAGACATATCCTATGGCCGAGAAGTCACGTGCCGTCTCCGGGGTCGATACGGCCCAGCCCTCAGTCGTTATCTTGTCGGCGGCGATATCCTCGATCAGTTCGCCCTGCTCGTTCGGCGCGATGGAGAACAGGCGCAACAGCGGAAGATCCGCCTGAGCCGCCTCCATGTCGGCATGTTGAACCTTCTCCAGGCCGAACGCCATGTTGCTCTGCCCATTC
>CAYUME010000246.1:0-6973 GCA_964445475.1 uncultured Planctomycetia bacterium | reverse complement strand
ACGGAGGGATCGCGGTGACGGGTGACGGCACATCCGACGGCAAGGCCCCGTCGATGAACCTCCGCGCGGTCCGGCTGGCGCGGCAATGACGCCGATGCGGGGCGGCGGCGTCCAGGAAGGGATGTCACGATGAAGGCGACGGCGGCCGCCTTTCTCCTCCTGTGCGTCGCCCCGCTCGGGGCCGGCGAGGCCGCACTCGACGAGGCGCTCGCCCGGGCGCCCGTGATGGAGCCGCAGCCCGACGGCGTCCTCTGCCTGAGCGTCAAGGCCGCGGCGCGCCTCCAGTGGATCGGCAAGCAGATCCGGCTCGCCCACGACGCCGGCGCGCTCCCGGTCGAGAACGGCCGCATCGTCCGCTGGTGCGGCGAGAGCGAGCGTCCCTGCTGGCGGATGCGCCTGCCGCAGGCGGGCAAGTACCGCGTCACGCTCACCCGGTTCACGGCGCCGGGGCGCGAGAGCGTCGTCACGGTCTATTTCCGTGGGCCGAAGGAGCGCCGGCTCACCGGCCGTGTCGAGGCGGGCGGCACCGCGGAAGCGCTCCAGCCCTGGATCCTGGGGGAGACGGACCTCGACGCCGGCGAGCACGTCGTCGAGCTCCGGCCCGTCTCCTGGATCTGCCCTTTCGACCTCTTCCAGCTGGCCGACCTCCGGCTGATCCCGCTGGACCCGCTGCGGCAGCTGGAGCGCCCGGTCGGCGACCTGGCGAAGCGTCTGGGCGTCGACGCGGACCCCGCGCTCGCGGCATCGGCGGGACGTCTCCGGGTGCTCCAGGAGCGGATGGCCGGCCTGAACCGGCTTGTCCGCACCCGGGACTTTACCGGCTTCACCGGCTACGCGCAGTTCCTCGAGTACGACCAGGCTGCGGCGCGGCTGGCCGAGGCCGAGCGGGAAGCCCGCTGCGTCGAGGCGGAATGGGACGGTCTGCGCCGGGAGCGGCTGAAGGCCTTGGCCGCCGGGGACGCGATCAAGCCGCAGGAGCGCCGGACGCTCGACGGCTACCTGGCCTCTCTCGACGCCCTGGCTGACGCCGCGACCCGTTCGTACCCGAAGGCCGTCTTCCCCCCCGCGCCGCCGGGCGCCCCCGACGGACGCGAGACCCTCTTCCCCGTCGGCCGCCTGGACGCGCTGCCCCCGCAGCCGATCGACACGTCGTGGCCGCGTGTGGCCCTGCTCCTGCAGCCGCCGCCCGACGCCGCGGCGCGCGCCGCCCGGTTCGCGCGGCGCAACGAGGCCGAGGGGCTCGCGTCGCTCTACCGGGCGCTCCGGGCCGCGACGATCGCCGGCACCCCCGGGCTGGAGGCGTTCGAGCGGCTCGGCGGCGACGGGCGGCCCCGCGAGGCCCTCGAGGCGTACCGCGCCTACTTCTTCGACAAGCTGGCCCGCCCGCAACGATTCGGCGCGGCGACCGAGAACATCCTCTTCGAGCTGACGCGGGACCGCGGCAAGGGACACCTCCTCTTCGCCCCCTCCGCGCTGGCGCTGGAGCAGAACCGGGCCGGCACCGCCGTCGTCGAGTCCCGCAACGAGGTGCTGCTGGGGCCGGTCGGCGAGCCGGGCGCCGCCTGCTGGGTGCCCTTCGGCCTGTCCCTCCCGCCGGGCGCCACGTATGCGCGGGGCCCCGACAGCCACCCGTTCTGGCGCACGGAGGCCGGGAAGGATGCGGCGCGCAAGCTGGAATTCTTCCGCTGTCTGCCCGTCCTGCCGTCGGACCGCGGCGAGTACCAGGGCGGGGGGCTTTTCCCCGCGCTTTTCTTCTCGTACGCCATCGCGGGCGACAAGGCCTCGCTGGCCCGCTGGTGCGCCTACGCCGACGACTGGTGCCTCCACGCAAAGCGCGACCAGGAGGACTTCCCGCTCAACGTCCGGAACGCCACCGAGCTCGAGCCGCAGCAGGTGCGTGGCCTGCTCACCTTCCTGCGCATCGTGCTCGACGAGCGCCCGGCGCTCGCGGAGGACTTCGATCCCGCCACCCTCGCCCGGATCCTCCTGAAGCTGACGGCCGACTACGCGCCCTACTTCATCCGCGCGCGGCGCGCCGAGATGGCCAACTGGGGCATCATGTCCCTCTGCCACCAGATGCACATCAGCCGCTTCCTCCACGAGTTCAAGGCCATGGGCTACTTCAACCGCGAGACGTGGCGGCTCTGGAACGCCAATTTCATCCAGCACCGCGCGCTCGACGGCGAGAACCTGGAGGCCTGGGACGAGGGGCACAACCCGATCGACATCGACTACGCGAAGCAGAGCGTGCCGTTCGCCCGGCTCCCCGCCGGCGTGGAGGAGGCCGACCGGACGGCGTTCTGGGACCACGTCCGGATCAACGAGCGGAACCTGCTCGTGCACCTGTCACCCGCCGGCTTCTACTGGCCCTCGTGGGAGGCGAAGGTGGACCTCGCGAAGAGCGCGACGCGCGCGCGCCACCTGCGACCGGACACGGCGCGCCGCACGGTCCTGGATCTGGTCGCGGACGAGCCCGGCGCCCGGCAGCGCATCGAGACGGTCATGACCGGCGGGCGGCCCGCCGACGGAAAGCCCCCCGGCACGCTCTCGGACCTCGCCCCGTATGCCGCCATGGCCTACCTGCGCGAGAGCTGGCGCCCCGAGGCGGAGTACCTGATCCTGCAGAACGTCCGCGAGCGCTGCCAGGCGCAGGCCGACTGCTCCCGGACGATGTACAGCCTGACGAAAGGCGGGCGCGTCCTGGTCGAGGCCCACGGCCTGGTCGTCGACCGCAAGCCGGACAACCGGTACGCCGGCCGGGTGCGGACCGGGGGCAAGACGGACTTCTGCGGCCAGGCCGGGCGGCATATCGTGAGCGGCCGCTTCCACACCTCCCCGGCCTTCGACCTGGCCGAGGCCCTCCAGGACGCGCCCTACGCCCTGCATCGCGTCCAGGACCGGGACCCCTTCGGCCTCTACCGGCAGGCGCTGCCGGCCGACGATCCCGACCCGATCCGCGACGTCACCGTCCTGCGCCAGGTCTTCCAGGTCCGCGGCGAGGGACTCTGGATCGCCTGCGACCGGATCGCGAGCCGCGGCGCCGCGGAGCGCGAGTACGCGCAGTTCTTCGCCCTGCCGGTCCGGCTCCCGCCGGAGGGGCTGGCCGACCGCGTCCGCCTGCTCGCCGCCGCGGGACATCCCCTGATCGAGGAGGACGCGGCGGGGGCGCGCCTGCGCACCGCCAACCCCGGGCTCGACAACGTGTCGATCTACGGCTTCGCCTCCGACCGGAGGCCCCTGCGATTCGCCCACGTGCTGAACGCGAGGCGCGAGCACGACACCCTGAAGAAGGGCCCGCTGGAGGGGCTCCAGGCCGCGCTGGCGTCTGGCCGGACGCCGGAGCAGGCGCTCGAGCTGCTCGGCCGGCGGCCCGTGTCGGTGCGCTTCTCGGCGGCCGGCAACGCGGTTTTCGTGGCCGCCCTGGCGACGCGGCCGGCCGGCTTCGACCTGGAGCGGCCGTTCGAGGGGGACGTCCGGTCGATCGAGGCCCTGCCGGGCGGCCCGGGGGTCGCCGGATTCCAGGCCGTGACGCGGACCGGCGCGCGCGTCTGGTTCCAGGCCGGGCCGGAGGACGCGAACCGGCTCCGCTGCGGACCGGTCGAGGCCGAGGCGGAATCGCTGCTCGTCGTCGAGCGGCCCGACGGCACGACCGGGGGCGTCGTCTGCGGCTGCACGAGCTGGCGCGTCGCGGGCCAGCCCGCCGGACGGGGCGCGGCGGACTTCGAGTTCGCGCTGGGCCCGGGCGCCGCGGAGGCCGCGTCGATCGTCCCGGTCCGTTGCCCCATCGACACCGTCCGGATCCTCCCCGAGGCGAACGTCTTCACGGACCGCGTCGCGGTCGCCTTCGACATCCCCACGCAGAAGACGGAGGATCTCGAATTCCGCTACACCCTGGACGGCAGCGAGCCGACGCGGGCCTCCGCGCGCTTCCAGGCGCCGGTCCCGCTCGACCGGACGACGCTCGTCAAGGTGCGCGCCTTCCGGAAGGGCCTGACGGAGACGCCGTGGCATTTCACGGGAACGGACTGCAGCCGGACGGCCTCCGCGGTGTTCCGCCAGCGGCCCCTCCTCCCGGCACAGACGGCCGCGGCGCGGGAGCCGGGCCTCCGGTACGACTACTTCGAGGGCGACTGGCCGACGCTCTTCGCCCACGCCGCGGACGAGGGCGTCCTGGCGCCCGCGTCATCCGGCGTCGCCGAGTCGCTGCTCGACCCCGCCCTGCTGGGACGGGTGAGGTCCACGGATCGCGCGTACGCCGTGCGCTACCACGGCTGGATGGACGTCCCGGCGGACGGCGTCTACGCGATGTACGCTCCGGTCCACCTCTACACACCGACGAGGGACGCCGGATTCGACCTGCGCGTCTTCGTCGACGGCGAGGAATGGTATCCGACGCCGGCGCTGCACGCCGAGCACGTCTGGCACGTGCCCTTGGCCCGGGGACTGCACCGCCTGAAGGTCTCCTTCGTCGATTACCGCTGGAAGGCGTTCCGGAACGAGTATTGGATGACGTGGCGGGAGGAGGAGATGTGGACGGGGACGCCCGTGCTCGAGGTGTCCGGTCCGGGCCTTGCGCGGCAGCCGCTGCCGGCGTCCTGGTTGCGCCACGGGAACTGATCGCGTACGATGCGGGCCGGCCGTCCAGGCGGCGCCAAGGCCCCGTCCGCGGCCCTCCGCGCGGTCCGGCGGTGGGGTCACAACCGGTCGACCCGCCCAGTGACCGATCCATCCGCTCTGGGAAAGGAGAAGCCATGACGATCCGGAACGCCTCGCTCCTGCTGGCGCTCGCGGCCCTGGCCGCCCCGGCGTCGGCCGAGGCGCCCCCGGCGGCGCTCGCCTGGCCCGACGAGACGGTCGACGCCTGGCACGGATTCACGCGCCACACGTTCACCCTTGACGGCTGCAAGGCCTGGGTGGCCGAGCCGAAGCAGGCCCTCCCGGGCCGGCCGTGGTCCTGGTGCATGGAGTTCCCTGACGCCTTCACGGACCGCTGCTCCGCGCCGGCGCTGCTGGCGAAGGGCTTCCACCACGGGCACATCGTCGTCGGCAACACCTTCGGCTGCCCCACCGCGCTCAAGCATTTCGACGCCTTCTACGGTTCGCTCACATCCCGAGGCCTGGCGAAGAAGGCCGTGCTCATCGGCATCAGCCGCGGGGGGCTCTACGCCTACCGCTGGGCCGCCGAGAACCCCGGGAAAGTCTCCGTCATCTATGGCGACGCCCCGGTTTGCGACTTCAAGAGCTGGCCAGGAGGCAAGGGGAAGGGCAAGGGCAGCCCCGGCGATTGGGCGCAACTGCAGAAGCACTACGGGTTCAAGAACGAGGCCGAGGCGCTGGCCTACCCGGGCAATCCCGTCGATGTCCTGGAGCCGCTCGCGAAGGCCGGCATCGCCCTGGTCCACGTGGTCGGCGACACGGATGACGTGGTCCCGGTGGAGGAGAACACCGCCGTGATCGAGGCGCGATACAAGCAGCTGGGCGGTGCGATCCAGGTCCACCACAAGCCCGGCGTCGGCCACCACCCGCACGGGCTGGAGGATCCGACGCCGGTGGTCCAGTTCATCCTGGAGCACGCCGCGGGCAAGCCGTGAGACAAACCACGGAGGCTCGGAGGAGACGGATCGGGAGACCAGGGAACCGCGGATGAACGCAGATTGACGCAGATGCGTCTCGGGGTCCTAGCGGCGTTCCTCCGCGTTCCTCTGCGGTTCCCCTTCCCTCCGTGATCTCCGGGTCTCCCTGGTATGTTTATCCCGCTTGCCGGTTGACCGGGGCGTGCGTTCGGCTATGATCGTGCGATCTCTCTCCCCCGGACGCGAACCGGATGCCGCGACCACCGCACATGCACCGCCCCTGGACGATCCTGTCGAGCCGCGAGGTCTACGCCTCGCCGCCGTGGATCCGCGTCGACGCGCAGCGCGTCCGGACCCCCGACGGGCGCGTCGTGGACCCCTTCCACCGGGTGGAGATGCCCGACTTCGCCCTCGTCGTCGCCTCCGCGCCGGACGGGCGGATCGCGATGCTGCGCCAGTACCGCCACGGGACGGGCCGGGTGGGACTCCATGTCCCTGGCGGATTCCTGAAGAAGGGCGAGGCGCCGCGGACGGCCGCGAAGCGCGAATTGATGGAGGAGACGGGCTGCGTCGCGACGGGCTGGCGGAGCCTCGGCCGCCACGTCTGCAACGCCAACCTCGGCTGCGGGTGCGCGCACCTCTTCGCCGCGCGAGGGGCGCGGGAGGTCGCCGCGCCGGACTCCGGAGACCTCGAGGAGCAGGAGCTGGTCTGGCTGACGCGGGCGGAGGCGGCCCGGGCGCTCGCTCGCGGGGCGGTCGACTCGCTCGCCTCCGCCGCCGCCCTGGCGCTGGCGTTGCACGGGAAACCGAAGGGGAACGCAAAGAGACGCAGATGACACCGCCCCCCCCCTTATTCCCTCTGCGTCCATCCGCGGCTCCCTGGCCGTGCTTCCGTGTCGCATGATCCCGGATCGACGAGCATGATCTCCATCGCCTCCGGCTCGCTCCGCGCCGCCCTCGACCACGAGCCGGTCCCGCTCCGCTTCGGCACCAGCGGGCGCCGGGGCCTCGTCGCCGACCTGACGCAACTCGAGATCTACATCAACGCCGCGGCCGAGCTGGAGTACCTCCTCGCCCTTCCCGTCGCGGAGGGGGGGATCGTGCACGGGGAGGACTTCTTTTTCGCGGCCGACCTGAGGCCGAGCTCGACGGCGGTCGTGGACGACCCGCCGCACCGCGGCGGGATCGCACAGGCCGTCGCGCGCGCCGTCCGGGACGCCGGCCTGCGCCCGGTCTACCTCGGCCAAATCCCCACCCCGGCCCTCGCCGCCTTCGCCCTCGCGCGGGGCAAGGGCAGCATCATGGTGACGGGCAGCCACATCCCGTTCGACCGGAACGGCTACAAGGTCAACACGTCGCGCGGGGAGCTCCTCAAGAAGGACGAGGCGCCCATCCAGGAG
>CAYUME010000245.1:0-6977 GCA_964445475.1 uncultured Planctomycetia bacterium | reverse complement strand
GGGTCGCGCAGACGTGCGTGATCACCTCGGGGTACTGGTTGCCCTTCGAGTCCTTGACGTCGAACTCGATGAAGGCGGAGACGGCGTCGATCGCGCCCGCGGCCATGCCCTCGGCGGCCTTGGGGGACTTGGCGTTGACCACCCCGACGAGCCGGCCCTTGTGGACGAGGAAGGGGCCCGGCCAGTCGCCCAGGTTGTCGGTCGCGCGGAAGGAGTGGCCGTCGGGGAAGCGGACGACGTTGCCGGCGCGGATGTAGCGGTTGGTGGATTCCGCCAGGCGCCGGACGCGGTCGTCGTCGAAGAAGACCCGCTGGCCGGTGGAGGGGTGGACCCACTCGCCCGGGCGGAGGATGTCCTTGGCGAAGAGGCCGAGCCCCTGGCTCTCGAACTTCTCGCCGCGGAAGAGGACGAGCTGCGCCTGCTTCATCGATCAGACCTCCGGACAAGAATAAAGGGCGTCGCGGCGGTGGGCCCACCACGACGCCCTATTTTCCCGTCCCCCGTGGAGGGGAAGGGATCCCGCCGCCCGGTGATCAGCCGGGGGCGGAGGTTGTCACGGGTTCGGTCTACATGGTCGGGCTCCTGGATTCAGACGGCCTCACGGGCAACGGGGGTATTCCACAGCGGGGAGTGAATCACTGTCAAGGGGGGATTTGAGGAAATGCGCGATCGTTTGAGTGCTGACTAGGATGGCTGTCACGCATGCTTACAAGTACGCATGAACCGGCTTGAGCACGTGCGACTCCCGGCTTACTCGTCGCCGGCCGGGCCGCCCGGGTCCCCCCAGTCTTTTCCGTAACACTCGTTCATGATCTCGCGGAAGCGCGTGCGCACCAGATCCTCGGCTCTGCTTCCCTCTTTCTTGCCGAACTCCGCCCGGATCTCGTCGAGCGCCGTCCCGAGCTTCACCGCGAGCTCCCGCGTCAGCCGTTTGGTCCCGCGCAAATCCCCCAGGCATTCCGAGAGCTTGTCCGCGTACTTGACCCTAGGCTGCAGTACAAGCGCGCGCCCGTACGCCATTGCGGCCTCATCGTCTTGTTTCAGGCTCTGGTACGCCTGCGCAAGTTGGTAGTTGACGGAACTCCAGCGCGGCATGAGCGCCCTTGCGCCTTTGTAGTACAAGAGAGCCGTCTCGGCGTCTCCGTTGAAGTACCGGTCCCAGCCAAAAGAGCGAAGCACGTACGCACGTTGCTCCGGGGTGAGATTATCAAGCCCCCCGACGAACCCGACGATGTCCTGGATTTCCTCCCGCGACCAGCCCCGCATGGAATCGGAGAGGTCCCGCGAGATGATCTTCCTTCGAGTGGTCGCCGACCCGAAAGGCTTCGCCGGGATCCCCGCAATCTTCTGCGCAATGAAGCGCATCTTCTCTCGTACACGCTCGCGTTCTGCCTCGCGGGAGACCGCGCCTCCGGCTTCCCCGTGCGGGGCCGCCTCAGGCGCTGTCGTGCGTACTTCCTTGAAATACACCTTGCCATCACGCTCCTCGAACCTGAACACCTTCCGTGCCTTTTCATCAACGACACGGGCGTTGATGACCTCGCCGTCGTCTGAGACGAAGTAGTATGTTTCGATGGTTTCCGTACGGGCAAGCTTCCCGTCGGCGATCGAGTAGGTTTCGATGACCACCTCATGAAGATCCTGGCTCATATCTTCGTCGTGGGCCAGGATTTTCCCGCGCCTGTAGACCATAACCTCGTCCTGAGCAAGCGCTTCATAAACCGGAACGGCGAGCAGGCCAAGCACGAGCATGGGTATCTTCCAGCTGAGGTTCATGGTGGGCTCCCTTTGCGAACGTTGGCCCGCGAAGTCCCGCGGGTCGTCCCGCCAATGCTGCCCGAATTCCGGCAATGGGTTACCAGCCAGGCTCCGGGCGGGCGTTGACGAGGAAAGTATAGGCGGAATTGAAAAGATTGGCAAGGGTGAGGGGTGATACTTCAAGGCGGGAAAGGCATTGTCTACGCTGACGTAGTCGTCTCGAATCCCCCCGGGAACTTCTCCTTCATCTCCTCCGGGCTGAACTCCCCCACCTGCGCCCGCACCTCCGCCCCGCTCTTCCCGAACATCCCCCGCGGGATCGCCTTCACAGCCTCACGCGCCGAGTCGATCTTCTCGGCGGTCTTGAGGCGATGCACCCATGGGCGAAGACAGTGGCGGCATTGGCAGTGAAAAGGCGGTCCCGAATTCGGCGTGGAGTCCAGCCGCGGGAATCCCAGCGGGTCCTTCGGCAGCGCCCCGATGTAGAACACCTGGCCGGCGAACGGCGTGCACTCGTCGGGCTCCTTCATCACGTGCCGCGTGACCTGGACGTGGTCGACGCCGTTCTTCTGGCATCGGACGACGGTCCCGACCTTGTGGCACTCCCGGAGCTGGGTGCGCGCCACCAGGTCCGCGTAGGCCCGGACGGACATCGTCTTCTTCCCCACCGTGATGAGCTCGCCGCGCGCCACCCGCTCGAACTTCTCGAACATGTCCGCCCGATACCCGTACTGCGCAAGCCGCGTCTTCATCTCCGGGGTGATTTTTTTCCCCAGGAGCGCCGCTGCGATGTCGTCGGCTACCTCCCGGACGGTGGCGCCGCGGATGATGCCGCCGACGGTGACGTTCCGGACGCGCTGGTTCATGACGAGCGGGATCTGGCACTGCCGGACGAAGAGGCCGAGCTGGCTCCGCATCTGGGCGGCGGCCTGGGCGAAGTGGTGATCCGTGGCCGCGATGATGGCCGCCAGCGCCGTCTGGTCGACCGCCGACCAGGTCGTGAACGGCCCCCCCGGGGGCTCCCGCGATCCCCCGCCGGCTGCGGCCGCCCGCGCGAGATCCCGCCGCAGGTCCCGGGTCACTTCGCTCGATCCCAGGACGTAGGCGCGGGTGAGCTTCTCGCGGATCCAGTTGCGGATGATGGGGGACCGGCGGGGGTCGATGCGGTCGATGATGGCGTTGAGATGGACGATGAGATCGCGGGCGCGCGCGTCGCCCGGCCGGGAGACCCCCACGGGCAGCTACGCGTGGATCCGGCGCAGTGCCCGCTCGTAGTGGAGGCAGAGCTCGGCGACGTTGTCGTCGCGGGCCAGGAAGCCGTCGAGCTTGCGGGACATGGGCGGGCCCCTTCCCCCTGGGCTACGACGGCCGGGCCTCAAGCTCCGCCTGGCGGGCGGCCTTCAGCGCCACCATCTGCTCGCGCAGGAACCGGTACTGCTCCCGGCTGCGCGTGCGCATGAGGTGGCGGCCGATCGCCTTGATCTGGTCGCGGAGCGTCTTGGCGTAGGCCTGGCGCTTGGCGGGGTCCTGCGGCCGCTCGGTCGCAAGCTCGGCGCCCCCCAACACCGCCCGCAGGAGACGGGCCTTCGCCTCGTCCCGCTTCTCGTTCTTCTCCATCGTCAGGTCTCCATCAGTGGTTACGCGAGCCTCTGGAGGGAGATGTGGTTGTAGTAGACGCTGATATCGCCATCGCCGGCCGCGTTCGCGTTGAAGACGTTGACGGTGATCACGTCGCTCTCGGCAAACTGGACGACGCGAGACCACGTCGCGCTCATGCACTGATCCGCGGTCGGGTAGAAGAACAAATACCCGATGGCCGAAGCGTTCTTCCGGATCTCGACCGTCGTCTTCCCCGACTTCGTAGACTCCGGGAAGACCGCCATATCTACGGCGACCAGGTACTTCCCGCCCTGGCCTGCCGGAATCGCGATTGTGCTAGCCGGGGATGCAAGATAGCCGTCCGTGTCAAAGATCTCCGTGTACGTCAGGTCGATGTTCTCTCCCTCTCCGACCGTCGGCCCGTCTCCGTCGGCATCCACCCCGTGGTCCCCGACGCCCCCGCCTCCTCCTGCGCTGTTGATGACGACGACGGGCTCGACGCCCACGTTGATCGCCGCGAAGGTCGAGCCCGCGATGAAGCCGCGGGTCACGTCGGCGACGGTGAGGTCCACGTCCGGGGCGTCGATGTTGAAGGCCCGGACGCAGTACCAGTCGTCGCCGGCCACGGCGATGTCGGAGGCCCCGTCCGAGGAGATGATGAGGTTGGCGACGCTCAAGTCCGCCACCGTGAGCGTCACCCCGTTCTCCAGGTAGAGCACCCCGTCCCGGGCGTCGAGGGCGTCGATCGTCGAGTTGACGCCGATGCCCATGACGGACTCCGCCCCGTAGAGCGTGACGATGAGCGTGGCGGTGCCCTGCACGCCACCGCGGGTGGTGTACGCGTTGTCGAAGCCGAAGGCGGAGTTGATGAGGTACAGGTAGCTGTAGTCGGAGGTCCCCGCGTCGAACCAGTGCCGGGCGGTCGCCAGGGCCGGGAAGTAGCCCCGGCAGTTGACCAGGTGGACGTAGAGGGCGCAGGCGGCGTTGTGGACCAGGTGCTCGAAGCCCGCGACGTGGCAGCTGATGAGCTCCACGTGGGGGTTCCAGTCCTCGGCGGCGAGGTTCTTGAGGAGGTCCTGCCCGGCGACGCCTCCGGCCGTGAACCCGATCCCGACGAACTGCCAGACCCGGGAATCGGTGGCGGCCACCCCCGCGGGGATCTCGACGGTGGCGATGACGTTGGCGCCGATGTCGATCACGACAGGCGGAGCGTCATCGTGCCGGGTGGCGTGCGGGCCCTCGGCGACGATCCGGACGGGCTTGTCGGGGAGCTGGAGCGCCGCGGTAAGGGCGTAGGTCCCGGGCTTGAGCAGCACCGTCCCGCCTCCCGCCGGCAGGAGATCGAGCCCCGCCTGGATGGTCGATGCGTCGCCCTGGCCGGCCGGGTCGACCACCACCGTCACCGCCCGGGCGGCGGCGATGTCCGGCGTCTCCTGGCGGTGCCGGCGCCAGCGCCCGGGCTGGGTGGCCAGAAGGTTGTCGGGCTTGAAGACCAGGTTCCCGTCGTCCGCGGCCGAGGACTCCGGATCGAACCAGTACTCGTCCCGACCAGACCCCACGATAGAGAGGTCGCCCTTCTGGTGGTGGACGAGCGCGCGCAGGGCGGCGAGGTCGGCGGGGAACTTCGGGTTCTGACTCGACATGGCGATGGCTCCTGTTCAAAGGCTTCAGGGGACCGCCGCGCCGGCCCCGGGGGGTCTCCCCAGGGCCGGCTCCGGCGAGCCCCTCAGGGCGTTCGGCCGGTGTTCACGATCATCCGGGCTGCGGGAAGGTCTATTCCCAACAAACCCAGGTGATCACGTCGGTGGCGGCGATGTTGGTCGCCCCGTCCACGTCGATGACGATGTTCCCGGCGGAGACCGTCACCTTGTCGGTGATGGACTTGAGCACGCCGGCGGCCGACCGGACCTCGACCTGGGCGAACCGCGCCGTGGTGTGGCCGGTCGGGATGACGACGCTCCCGGCCGCCGCGTCCAGGGCGGTGACGGCGTACTCCCCGCGGTGGAGCCGCTGGGTGCCGCCGTTCTCGCCGCCGATCATGGCCGCGCCGGAGAGGACGTTGTCCCCGTCGGCCATCGTGGTGGCCAGCGCCAGGTTCCCCGCCGAGCCCCGGCTGTTGGCGATGATCCGGACGGTGGCGGTGTCCACCGGGTCGATCGACGCCGTGACGGGGGTGGCCGGCGGGTTGGCGTTGATGGCGTCGCGGAGGTTGGTGGCGCAGGCCGCGTTGCTCGCGCCGATCGTGACCGCGACGTTGCCGGCGCCGACGGACGCGTTGTTGTCCCACTCGAAGACCTTGCCGCCGATGGTGATCGTCTCGCCATCCAGGAGGTTGGCGAAGTCGCCGATCCGCACGGACCCGACGGCCTTGCCGCCGTAGAATCTGACCCGACCCATGGCACGCTCCTCTCAAAAAAGGACAGGGAAACGGCTGCCCTACGTGCTTGGCGGGGAGCGGGACCACCCCGTTCCTGCCGCCGCGCTCCCCTGCCCGGTCCGCGTGCCCAGCGGGTTCCGGCCTGTCGAATCGGGTACTCGGCGCGCTCACCCGCGCCGTCTGGCTTCGCGCTTCTACTCCGCCGCCGCCTTGCCGCTCTTCATGAGCTTCTTGCCGACGGCCTCCTCATCCGCGGCGGAGGCCTCGCCGTCGAGCCCGGCCTGGTCCTGCATCTCCTCCGCCGCCTCCTTGCGCGCCTTCTCGATCTCCGCAAGCTCGTCGGCCGACCGGAGCGGGATCCCGAGCTGCTCGGCGATCCGGACGCCGTCCAAGGCGTCGGCGATCTTTACCCGCCCGCCCTCCGCCATCACCTGCTCGGCGTCGATGAGCTTCGTGAGGAGGTCCTTCAGCAGCGTCTTGAAGTCGGCGGAGAGGCCCCCGGAGGTGACGTGGGTGCCGGAGTCGCGCAGGGCCTCGGGCCCGAAGTTGGCTTCGACGAGCGGCTCGACCACCTGGGGGTTGACGACGTCGTCGAGCCACTCCTTGATGTTCGACTGCAGCATCCCGGCCATGGTCTCGGCGTGCACCTCGGCCTCGGCGCGGGCGCCCACCTCGCCGGTCGTCCCCGCGCGGTCGGTGATCCAGAGGCCGCGGAGGATCTGGACGTCGAGGGCGTCGAGCCGCTGCTGGAACATGTCCCCGCGCTTGTCGTCCATCATGTACTCGAAGTCGAACAGGTACTTCTCCGTCTGCGGGTCCATGTTGTTCGGGAGGACCACGCCGCCGCCGGCCTTGACGGCCAGGAGGATCTGCTGCATGTACTCGACGCCGCTCATGCGGCCGCCGCCCTGGACGGGGATGCTCTCGGGGGCGCGGGCCTGGGGGACGGGGTCGGCCGTGCGCTCGAAGTAGCGGTTGGTGAAGAGCTCCATCGCCTTCTTCGCGTACCAGGGCTCGTAGATCTGCAGGTACGCGGGGAAGCCGGTAAGGGCGCCAAAGACGTCCTCGCGCCGGTAGCTCCAGAGCGCCGCCCCCTCGCGCCCCACCCGCACGACACCGCCACCTGCCGCTCATCACGGTTCGAGGACCGCGTCTGCGGGCGTCGCCGGCATCACTCGGGATCGAAAGGCGGCGTTGCGCTGCCAGACCCAGCTCGCGAGCGGAAACATCGCGAGGCTGAGCG
>CAYUME010000244.1:0-6988 GCA_964445475.1 uncultured Planctomycetia bacterium | reverse complement strand
GGCATGGGCGGTCCCCTTCGTGTGCGGGGGATGCGGACGCGGGCGTCGCACGGGCAGCGGCATTATAGGCCGGCGGCGGTCGCGCGTTTATCAAAACAAGCGGGCCGGAGCCGGCGGCTTGTCGTGCGGGATCACCGGGGACCGTTCACCGGAGTCGGGATCGGTAGGTCAGAACCCGCTCCGCGATCTCCTTCCGGTCCGGAAAAAGCGCGAGGGCGGCCTCTCCCTGACGGATGATGTTTTCCACGTGGTGTATCTCTTCCCGGGGTGTCCTGGCATACCGTAGAAACCCCGCATGGAGGGCCATGGTGCCGCGGGCCGCGGAGAAGGATTCATACCTCCGGAACAGATCCCCCGCTTCGTCGGGCAGGCGGGAGAGGACGGGGGAAGAGGACGCGGGCCGCAATTTGAGGAAGGCTTCGAGGAAGTCCATGATCTCCCGGCCATCCGAGAAGAAACAGGGGGCGGCGGAGAATTCGAGAAGGGGGAGATCGTCCGTGTGGAGGTCGCCCGCCCCGGCGAAGGCTTCATAGCCCGGTGCGTCCAGGTAGAGGAACCGGGCCAGCTCGTAGGGATGCTCGATGGCGATGGCCGCCAGATCCGACCGGATGTCGGGCCGGCGGAAGGCCTCCATCAACCGGTCGTGGTCGAAGCGGGGCGGTCCCTCGGTCCCGATCAGGATGGCAAAGCGGGTGAAGAGCTCGTCCAGGTACCACAGCGTGCTGTGTGGAAACGCCGCGTGGAAGGTGCGGAGCAGGATCTTCAGCTCGTCTTTCGAGATCCCCGTGAGGGGGATCCAGGCGCAGGCGACCCCTCCCGGCGCGAGCCGCTTCTTCAGGAGATCGAAGTATTCCCTCGTGTACAGATACGCGTTCTGCTTGTACTGGAGGTTGGTGACGTCGGTCGAGATCACGTCGTAGGGAGTCCGGCACAGGTGGAGGTGATCGCGCGCATCATTGAGGCGGACCGCGAGCTGTTCATATCGCAGGACCCCGTGGTTCTGCGTCTCGAGCAGATCGGCGGAGCGCACGACTTCGGGCTCGATCTCGACCACGTCGACCTGGATCCCGTGCCGGCTCATGGACCAGGTCGTGCCGCCGCTTCCAAACCCGACGGTGAGGGCCCGGCGCGGATGGGGATGCAGGAGCAGGGGGAGGTGGGCCAGCATCTTGGCGTCGACGACCGCGTCGGGATCCGTGGACGCCACCAGCTGGTCGTCCACATAGACCCTGCGGCGGGCGGGGTCCCCCGGCCTCTCGGTTTCTTCCTTGATGATGACCGTGGCGCTCCTCCCGGATTGGTAACGGAGGATCCGGGAGACCCCGGCCGGGTTGTCCAGATGGCGCTGGACCAGGAAGGCTCCGTTTGTCCGTACGAAACCGTCCTTGACAAAGGGAGGGCCGGAGACGGCGTATGCGATGCTCAGGAAAAGCGGGACCAGGAGGGCCTGCCGGAGCCTGCGCGAAAAGAGGGCGGGGACCCAGACGTGCTGGAGCCCAAGGGCCAGAAGCAGGCTGCTTGCACACAGAAGCCCCAGGGTGGCCACGATCCCCATCCCGGGAACAAGGACGAGGCCGAACAAGGCGGAGCCGGCCGCGGAGCCGAGGGTGCCCCAGAAGTAGAGACCCCCGACGGGACGTTCCCCCTGCGGGTTCCGGGGGGAATAGACATCCACGAGCGCCGGAAAGGCCAGTCCCAGGAACAGCGTGGGGATGAACATGACGATCGCGGCCGTGAGGGTCTCCAGGATGGCCAGACGGGAAAGGGACAGGGGGGTGTCCCGGGAGAAGAGGGAGAGCAGGACGTGGTTGATCCAGGGGATCAGATAATAGAAGGCGATCAGACAGAGGGTGCAAAGGCCGGTCAGCCACTGGGAGGCCGTGAAGAGGGTGGCGGGATGGAATCTCCGGGACAGCCTCGGATACAGGGCCAGTCCTCCCAGGGAAAAACCCAGGAGGTAGGTCGAAAGCCCCGTCGTGAAGGTCACGAAGCTGTTGGTGCTGAGTATGGACAGGATGCGGAACCACACGACCTCATATCCGATGGCCAGGGCCCCGGCGAGGAAATAGGCCAGAAGGATGCGCCGGGGGGGAGGGCCTGTCGGCAGGGACGGCTCCGTGTTCCGGCCGGCGTATCCCGGGCTCCGCAAGAGGGCACACAGGCCCACCAGGATGCTGACGGCGGAGGAAAACAGGAGGGTGTTTCGTGTCCCCATCCTGGGAAGGAGGATAAACCCGCCCAGAAAGCATCCCGCCAGGGAACCCAGCACGTTCAATCCGTAGATGTGCCCGAATACGATCCTTCGCGTTCCCCGCGCGAGCTTGAGGAGCCTCGACATCAGGGGGATCGTCGCGCCCATGCCCAGGGTGGAGGGAAGGACGACCAGGACGGCACCCGTGAACCGGAACAGATGGGAGAGGGTCCCGCTCTGGGTCTCCTCCGTGAAACAGCGGGTGTACAGGACGTCTGTTGCCAGGATGAAAAACGGGACCAGGGCGCTCCCGGCGCCGATGAGGATCTCCACCATGCCGTAGAAGCGCATGGGATTGCCGATCCGGTGCAGCATCCGGGACGCCAGATGGCTTCCGAGTGCGATGCCGAGGAAAAAACCCGAGAGCACGGCCACGAGGGCGGGTTGGGAGGCTCCGAACGTGATGATGAAATACCGCTGCCAGAGCAGCTCGTTGAGCAGGGCGCTGAACCCCGAGAAGAAGAACAGCGTGATCAGGAGGGGCATGGGCGGTCCCCTTCGTGTGCGGGGGATGCGGACGCGGGCGTCGCACGGGCGGCGGCATGATCGGCCGGCGGCTGTCGCCCGTTCTCGGCTCAGGCTTCCTGGCGTCCATCCGTCATGCGCCGCCGAGCCCGTGGTGCTCCCGCAGGATCCTGACGATCTCGTCCGCCACCTGGTCCTGCGTCCGGCCGTCGGTCGGGACGACGTGGTGGGCCGCCGCGCGGTAGAGCGGCTCGCGCTCCGAGAACGTCGCCCGCATGTCTTCCCGTCGCGACCCGCGCCCCGTCAGCGACGGCCGGTTGGGGTCCTCGCCGATCCGCCCGAGGGTCTGGTCCACCGAGACGTCCAGCCAGAAGACGATCCCGGTCTCCCGCAGGGCCCGGACGTTCTCCGGGTTGAGGATCACCCCGCCGCCGGTGGCGTTGATCGTCCCCTTGAGCCGCGCGACCTTTTTCGCCACCTGCGCCTCGACCTCGCGGAAGCGGGGCCAGCCGAGCGTCTCGACGATCTCGGGGATCGTCATCCCGAGCTCGTGGACGATCAGGGCGTCCATCGGGATCAGCTCGCGGTGCAGACGCCCGGCGAGGATCGCCCCCACCGTGGTCTTCCCGGACCCCCGCATGCCGATCAGGACGATGTTCTTATCGGCCAGGCCCATGCTGTCGCGCCTCCGCAAGACCGGTTACGGCAAATCGCCAAGACGCCGAGATCGCCAAGGTCCGCCAAGGTGCTCAGGGATCTTGGCGCGCCGCGGCGGCCTGGGTCCCCTGGCGTTTCCATCCCGTGCCGCTTACCGGCCCGCGGCGAGCCGCTCCTTCAGGACCGACCGCATCAGGTCCACCGGCGCCGCCTGCCCCGTCCAGAGCTCGAACTGCGTCACGCCCTGGAGGAGGAGCATCTCGTACCCGGGGACCGTGCGGCAGCCGCGCGCCGCGGCCTCCCGCAGGAACCGCGTCTCCATCGGGTTGTAGACGATGTCGACCACCACCTGCTCGGAGCGGAGGCCGGCGGGGTCGACGGGGACCTTGTCCTGGAGGGGCGCCATCCCCACCGAGGTGGCGTTCACGACGATGTCCGCCGACGCGATCGACTGGGCCCGGGCGAAGTCGCCGTGGGGGCAGCCGATCTCGGCGGCCAGGTCGCGCGCCATGCCGATCTCCTCCGCGCGGTTGAGGATCGTGAGCGACGCGCCCTTTTCGCGGAGGCCGAAGGCGATGGCGCGGGCCGCCCCGCCCGCCCCGAGCAGCGCCACGCGCCGGCCCGCCGCGGGGACGTGCGCCTCGAGCGAGCGCACGAAGCCGGTCCAGTCCGTGTTGTACCCCTTCAGCCGCCCCCCGTCGTTGACGACGGTGTTGACCGCGCCGATGGATTTCGCGACCGGATCGATCTCGTCGAGGAAGGGGATCACGGCCACCTTGTGGGGGACCGTGACGCTGAGGCCGCGGAGGCCGAGGGCGCGGACGGCGCGGACCGCCCCCTCGACGTCGGTCACGCGGAAGGCGAGGTAGGCGAAGTTGAGGCCGAGCTGCTCGTAGGCGGCGTTGTGCATCGCCGGGGAGAGGGAGTGCTCGACGGGGTTCCCGATGATCCCGCAGAGCCGGGTCTTCGCGTCCGGTCGCATGCCGGGGTCTCCGACCGAGAATAACCGCCAAGGCGCCGAGGTCGCCACGGAGGAACACCTCGGCCGATTGTCGGTGTCGCGCGGAGCCCGGAAGTCGGCCTTGGCGTCCTGGCGCCTTGGCGGTTGGTCTCCGGGACGGCGGGAGCGTAACATCCGGCCGGGGGCGGGGCAAGGGACGAATAGGGCTGCCCGGGCAGCGGTTTCCGCGGTCGCGGCACCCCGCGTGAAAGCGCTTCCCTTTCCCCCCCGCCCGCGCTACCATCCGCCCCCATGTCCGACGCACCCGAGAAGCCCGCCCCCTACGCCTACTACGTCCTTCTCGTCCTCTTCTTCGCCAACCTGATGAACTACGTGGACCGCTTCGTCCTCTCGGCGGTCCTGCCCCTGATCGAGAAGGACTGGGGCATCAGCAGCGCGATGCAGGGGAACCTCTCCTCCGCCTTCACCGTCGGGTTCATGGTCGCCGCGCCCTTCGTGGGGGCGATGGCGGACCGGCGGAGCCGGACGCGGATCGTGGCGGTCTGCGTCTTCGTCTGGAGCCTGGCGACGGTCGGGGCGGGGCTGGCCCCGGGCATCTGGTGGATGCTCCTCTTCCGCGTCGTGATCGGGCTGGGCGAGGCGGGGCTGCTGGTGGTCGGCCCGACGCTGGTGGCGGACAGCTTCCCGCGCACGGCGCGTTCCCGCGCCCTGTCCATCTTCTACCTCGGGACGCCGCTGGGCGGGGCGTTCGGGTACGGCCTCGGCGGGACGCTCGGGGAGGCCTTCGGGTGGCGCGCCCCCCTCATCGTCGCGGGCGCGGTCGGGATCCTCCCGACCGTCCTCATCTGGCTCATGCGCGAGCCGGCGCGCGGCGCCTACGACCCCGCGGACCCCCACGCGGCCGCCCACGGCCGCGGGAAGGGCGGATCCTGGAGCGAGTACCTCGGCCTGGCCCGCAACCGGACGTTCCTCCTGATCGTCCTCTGCCTGGCCGCCGCCTCGTGCGCCGGGACGCCGCTGATGCACTTCCTCCCGAGCTACATGCTGAAGGTCCGCCAGATCCCGCTCGACACGGGCAGCCTCCAGGTCGGCATCGTCGCCGCGATCGCCGGAACGCTCGGCAACATCGCCTTCGGGCTGACGGCCGATCGCCTGGCGCGGCGGACGCGGAAATCGCACGCCGCGCTCGCCGCCGCGGCGTACCTCCTCGCCTACCCCTGCATCCTCGCCGGCCTCTACGCCCCGCACCCCGCCCTCTACCTCGGAGGACTCGGCCTCGGGATCTTCATGGTCTTCGGCGCGCTCACCACGCTCAACACGCTGGTCGCCAACGTGACCCGCCCCGCCATCCGCGCGATGGCCTACAGCGCCCTGATCTTCTGCATGCACCTCTTTGGCGACACCTTTTCTCCGCCCGTCTTCGGCCACGTCCTCGATGTCGTCGGCCAG
This sequence comes from uncultured Planctomycetia bacterium, assembly GCA_964445475.1. Lineage (GTDB taxonomy): Bacteria > Planctomycetota > MHYJ01 > CAYUME01 > CAYUME01 > CAYUME01. The sequence goes on along the minus strand of CAYUME010000244.1, from coordinate 1,205 downwards.
AAGCGGGGGTTCTTCTTCATGACGCTCCCCTTCGCGCTCAGCGCCGGCGCGTGCCTGGTCGCGCTCTTCACCGTCGAACGCGACCTGCGACGCGTGGCGGGGGAGGACCCGGCATCTGGGGCCCCCTCGGAGACCCCCCGCGAGCCGGCGTGAATGCAGGGAAACAGGGCCCGGGCTCCCGGGGATCGTGGGGAATCCGTTCTGTTCTCCTCCGTGCCGTCTCCGTGTGCTCTGCGTCTCCGTGCTTTGTGGGAGGCGGGGTGACCATGACGCGCGAAGAGCGGGCGAAGAAGATCGTCGCGCTGCTCGCGAGGCGCTACCCGGACGCCACCTGCGCCCTGGCGTGGCGCGACCCCTTCCAGCTGCTCGCCGCCACCATCCTCTCCGCGCAGTGCACCGATGCGCGGGTCAACCTGACCACGCCCGCCCTGTTCCGGCGCTACCCCGACGCGGCCGCCCTGGCGAAGGCCGACCGGACGGAGCTCGAGGGGCTCATCCGCTCCACCGGCTTCTACCGCAACAAGGCGAAGAGCCTCCTCGGGATGGCGAAGGGGCTGGTCGAGCGGCACAACGGGGAGGTCCCGCGGTCGATGGAGGCGCTCGTGGAGCTGCCGGGCGTGGCGCGGAAGACGGCCAACGTGGTGCTGGGCACGGCCTTCGGGATCGCCGAGGGGATCGTGGTCGACACGCACGTCATCCGGCTGGCGGGGCGGATGGGGCTGACGAAGGAGACCGACCCGGTGAAGATCGAGCGGGACCTGATGGCGCTGGTGCCGCGGGACCGCTGGATCGCCTTCGCGCACCAGATGACGTGGCACGGCCGGAAGGTCTGCGACGCCCGGAAGCCGAAGTGCGGCGAGTGCCCGGTCGCGACGGTCTGCCCGAGCCGGGGGAAGGCGTGACGGCCCGACGCCGGCGGTGGGAGGGGTTGGTTCCCGCCTTCGCCTCGCATGAGAGCGCGTGCGGCTTCGGCGGGGAACAACCCCGATCCAGACATCGAAACCCCGTCATCAACGCAATACTTGACGTCACCCGTTCCCCCTCGTTACACTTGCCCTGAACACGTCATTCCCGCGGGGCCGCATTCCGGACGAGGAGGGGAATCCATGTCCTGCCACCGCTCGCGTTTCGCCCGTGTCGCTCGGGGGGGGCTCACCATTACCCACAACTCGACACAGAGGGGATGAAACCGCCGATGAACGCAG
>CAYUME010000243.1:3882-6996 GCA_964445475.1 uncultured Planctomycetia bacterium | reverse complement strand
CCCTCCAGCGCGACGTCGAACGCGATCTCCCCCTTCCGCACCGAGGGGTCGACCTGGACGTCGGCGACGCGCGCCCCCGCCGGCACGCCGGCGAGCCAGACGTCGCCGCAGAGGCCGCGCCGCGCCACCGATCCCTTCACCTCCCGCGCGGCGGCGGTGTCGTTGTACTAGACCAGGACGGCCTTCAGCGGCATGGCCGAGACGGCCAGGCTGAGGACGTGCCGGCCGCCCGGCCGGCAGGCCGCGGTGAGGTCCGCCTCGCCCCCCGGGAACCGGATCTCGCCGGCCTTCTTCCCGTCCACGTACACCGCGGCAAAAGAGTTTAGGTATTCCACGTCCAGCGTGATGCGCCGCCCGGCCCAGTCCGCGGGGACGGCGAACTCGCGCTGGTACCAGGCCGCGGTCACGCCGCCAGGCTTCTCGTCCTTCCAGGCCGGGTGGGCGAAGACGGTCTGGCAGTCCTTCTGCATGTAGTCGGTGATCCCCGGCCAGCAGCCGGGGACCTTGAAGTGGCCCCACCGGCCGTCGGGGACCGCGTCGAGGCCGCCCGCCGCCGGCTGCCACCGCCAGAGGCCGTTCAGGCAGACCCGCTCGCGCGCGGGCGTCTTTTCTCGATGGGCCTTCCCCGGGTCCCAGACGGCGCGGACGCCGTCCGGGAGGGCGGCGTCGGGCGCCTCCGCGAGGGACACCGGCCCCGCGGCCGCCAGGACCAGGACCGTCGCGAACCGGAGCGGCTGCCGATTCCGGATGCCCATGGGTGACCTCGCGATGGCAACGGGTCCAGTAAAGGGGGGCGGTCACGTGCCGCCAGGACGCCCCGCTTCCGCATCGCTGCGGACGAATCCCCTACGAGCCTGGCAGACGCCCGGAAACGTGGAACGTCGACGATTCCCGGACGGAGCCCCGGGCCAGCAGACGGAAGAGGACGGCGGCGCCCAGGCAGACGGTCGTAAACACGACAAGCCCCGTGATGAACCCGGCGGCGCTGTCGATCGGCCCGGGCCAGTATTGCTGGTCCCCACGGTACTCCAGCGAGCCGATGAACCAGAAGGCCGGATTGACGTACAGGATCGCCTCCGTGTCGCTCCCGCCCCCCGCTGCCAGCACGACAAAAAGAGGGAGGCCGGCCACGTACAGGAGGAGCGACCCCATCACGACCAGGACCGCGTGGACCGCCTTCCGGATCGCGGTGGAGACGAAGAGGCCGAACTCGATCGTCATCGCAAGCCAGACGGCGAAGACCGCGAAGGCCATGGCGACGCCGGCCGCCTCGGGCCGGTACAGCCCGGCGAGCACGGCGAGGTGCAGGACCAACAGGCCCAGCCCCGGCGCCAGCGCCGCCCAGATCCCGAGCGCCTTGCCGGAGACGATCTGCGCCGCCGTGAGCGGCGTCATCAGGAGCCCCTCCAGCGTCCCCCGCTTCCGCTCCCCCCCCACCGCGTTCGCCGCCAGCAGGGGCGCCATCGCGCCCAGGTAGAGGGCCAGGATGGCGGAGCCGCCGTAGAAATAGTCGTCTTCGATTCGGTCCGGCCGGGTGACCGATACCAGCAGAAGGAAGACCGCGGCAGCGGCGACCAAGGATGGCAACCACGATTTCCGTAACATCGCGATCACCACGCCCGCCGCCGCCACATAGGCTGACAACCCTTTCATAAACAAGGGAATCACGAGCTTGTCGCGCTCTATCGAGGGATTGATCATCATGCGCGTTGACCCAAACAGCTCGAATTCTGCCGCACACCGTATCGCCATCGCTCCTGCCATGGCGGCGACGAACAGGGCAACAGACCAGCAGGGCCTCCGCCATCGCTTTCGGAGCGCCCCCGCGATCCCGGCGAGGATAACCAAGCCGCCGGCGGCGCCCGAGACCAGCGCGGACACGTCGTCCAGTTCCATCGCCACGGCCAGCAGGAATCCGCCGACATACAAGATGAGCCCCAGCCCGAGCAGCCGTCGCGTGCCCGAGCCGGTCTCGGCGGCGATCTCCTTCCAGGCTACGGCGTGGCCCCAGACCCGCCGGCGCCCGGCGGGGTCCGCGGGGCGGCCCGGCGCGGCGGGGCGCGGCCCGGCGCGTCGCGCCGCGCGCGCCTCCATCTCGCCCCGCGCCTCCGACTCCCGCCGCAGCCGCCGCGACGCGATCCAGACGGAGGCCAGCGCGAAGGCCAGCGTCTCGAGCGGGATCACCCAGAGAAACGACCCCAGCTGGCGCCCCCCGTTCTCCATCCACTCGACCGGCACGATGAAGTAGGCCACGACCGGCAGGGCGTGGAGGGAGTGCTCCTCGAGATCGAAGGCTCCGACCAGCAGGATCGCGACCAGGGCGTGCCACGCCCCCGCGCCGATGAAGGTCGCCAGGGCGGCCGTCAGCGCCCGGGCCGCATACGCCGAGGCGAGGAGGGAGGCCGACGCCGCCCAGACCGCCGCGCCGACCGGGTAGAGCACCGCGAGCCACGCGTCGGCCGGCGTCACGCCGCCGAAGAAGAGCGGGACGAGGACGAAGGGGGCGGCCAGGACGACCCAGAGGAGGACGGAGCCGAGCCGGGCGAGGAACTTGGCCAGGACGATCTGGAAGGCGCCCAGCGGCGTCATCCGGAGCAGGTCGAGGCTCTTCTCCTCCCGCTCCCCCGCCAGCGCCCCCGCCATCGCCGCGGGGACGGCCAGCAGGAGGACGCTCGTCAGCGTGACGTGGAAGGCGACCAGGAGCCCGCGCCCGACGCGGGCGAGCTGCTGCGACGTGAACGCCCCCCCGCCGTACCGGATCAGGTTGCTCCAGGCCAGTCCCAGGACGAGGAGCAGCATCAGCAGCCCGGCCGTCCGGACGGGGAATTCCGACCGCCTCCGCGCCAGGGCGGCCAGCTCGCGGCGGATCACTGGAAAAGAAGAATTCATGAGGACGAATAGCGAAACGGGCAAGCGAACACATCCAATCCCAGAAACACGCTAGTGGAAACGGACCATGAGGCGCCACCGGCCGTCCGGGCCGGGTCGCAGGATCCCCTCCACGCCGACCGAAGCGCTCGACCAATCGACGCCCTCCCCCCGCACGTCAATCGCGGTCGCCTCCAGACGCCAGCCGTCCCCCTCGCGCGCGGCCCCGACACAGACGCGCGCGTT
>CAYUME010000243.1:0-3856 GCA_964445475.1 uncultured Planctomycetia bacterium | reverse complement strand
CGGGCGGCAAGGACCTCGAAGGCGCCCTCGGCGCAGTGAAGGGCACACGTCGCGCGGACCCGCTCCCGAGTCAGGCGGAGGTCCTCGTAGACCGTCCTCAGGTAGGCCAGCCCGAGGACCTCAAGGAGCATCATGAGGAAGAGCGCCAGGATCAGCGCGGCGCCCCGGTCCGCTCGTCTCACCATGCGATCGCCTCCCTCCCTCCCCGGGGAAACGCCACCATCTCCCAGACCCGCTGCAGCCGCAGCTCGCCTTCGCCGCGCGCCGGCCGCGTCACCCGGACCCGGACAGCCCCCGGGGCGTCCTCGACCGGGAGAAATTCCACCGTCGCCGGCTCGACGGCGGCCAGCCACTCGCGCCACGGCATCGGCTCCTCCGGACGCGCCGCCCGGCCCCGACAGAGCATGCCCTCCTCGAAGAACCAGACGACCGCCCCGCCGCCGTCCATCCCCGGCGCACCGGCTGGCATCTCAAGAATGAGCGTGCGAGGATCCGCCGTCCACGCGCCCCAGTCCGGGAGCATCCGCCGGGCGCTGCGGATGTCGCGCGCGATCTCGCGCAGACCGTGCTCCAGAACGAAGCGCCGGTGTGTCGAGGCCAAACCGCCCTCCAGGAACCGCTGTGCGTGGGTCGTCGCCGCCATGGCCGCGACCACGACAAGGCCAAAGATGGCCATGTAGACAAACATCTCCAGCAGCATGACGCCCCGACGGCCGTTCCCCATGGTTGTTTCCTGGTCCCCGCGTCCTAATCTGCGTCTATCCACAACATCCGCGTCCTCCCGTCATTCCCGGGGCGGCCCCACGACCGTGCTCAGTTCCAGGTTCCGTTCCCCGCATTCGCCCGTCCACCCGACGCGGACGCGCACGAGGAGAAGACCGGCCGTGCTGCCGGCCTCGCGGTAGGGCTCTACAGTCACGTCGCACGTCCCGCCGGGAAGTCGGTCGAGAGCCTCCGCCCCCGTGAGCGGAGGAAGGCCTCGCCCCTGCGTTCGATCCGCCGGCGGCAGGGCTCGCAAGCTCTCGATCTGAGCCTCCGCCAGCCGCACCGCCTCCCCCGCCGCATCCGCATCCCGCAGCAGCTGCATGGCGGAGAACAGGATCACGGAAAGGCCCCCCAGGAGAAGCGCGAGAATGGCCACGGCCACCATCAGCTCGATCAGCGTGGAACCGGCAGGGTTTACCGATCGGATCCGTTTCACAACATCGCCCTTCCCAATTCGATCCATGCAACCGCCATCAATCCGCGTGAATTGCACACCCGGGATCGAGGTTGATCCCCACTTCCACGAGGCTTACGTCCCCAGGACGCGCCGCGTCTCGGCCTCCGTCGTCACGCCGCGCCCGACCGCCTCCCGCATCGCCTCCTCGAGCGTCCGCAGTCCCTCATCGACCGCGGCCTGAGCAAGCTGGTCCAAGGTCGCCTTACCTGAGACGGACGCGCGGAGGCAAGCGCCTGGCTCGAGAAGCTCTCCGACCGCAGACAGACCCCGGAAGCCCGTCCCCCAGCACGTCCCGCACCCCGCCGACTCTCGCCCGCCACACGCCGGGCATACCGTCCGGACCAGCCGCTGCGCGAGGATGCCGGTGACGGAGGAAACGACAAGGTAGGGCTCGATCCCCATGTCGAGCAGCCGAGGGAAAACGGCAACAGCGCGGCCGGCATGGACGGTGCCGAGGACGAGATGGCCGGTCAGCGCCGCCTGGATCGCGATCCCCGCCGTCTCTGGATCCCGGATCTCCCCGACGAGGATGACCTGCGGGTCCTGACGAAGAAGCGAGCGGAGGCCGGCGGCGAAAGTCAGTCCGAGGGCGGGCTGGACCTGGGTCTGGGTGATGCCGGGAACGAGGTACTCGACAGGGTCCTCGAGCGTAACGACATTCGACGTCGCGCCGCGCCGCACGGCGATGGCGCGGAGAATCGCGTAGAGTGTGGTCGTCTTGCCGGTGTTGGACGGCCCCGTGACGAGAAGGAGGCCATCGGTCCGTGCGACCCAGCGGTCGAGGGCGGAGCGGAGCGTGGCATCGAAACCGAGGGCGTCGAGGTCTCGGAGGGCCCGTCTGGCGTCAAAGAGGCGGACGACGACACGCTCGCCGCGGACGGTGGGGAAGGAAGAGACGCGGCATTCGATGCCGCCGGGGGCACGATCGGCGGGGACACGCCCCTCCTGGGGGATGTCGGTCCGGTAGGTGGCAAGATCGGCGAGAACCTTGACGCGTGCGACGAGCATAGGGGCAAGAGGAACCCGGGCGGCGCCAACAGCGTGGATGGCACCGTCGACACGGAAGGAGACCTCGAGGGCGCCGTCGCCGCCGGGTGCGAGGTAAACATCGGTGGCGCCCGTCTCGACCGCGGCGGCCAGGACCGCCCGTACCGCAGCGGGGGCATCGTCTCCGTCAAGCAGGGAGGCCAGGCGGTCGCTCACGGAAAGCCGTTCGGACTCCACGCCACGCCTCCCCTTGAAACGGGCTCCCGTCATGGCAGCAACTGCAGCTGCATCTGGGCGAGCGACCCGAAAACGACCGAACAGAAGACCAGGACCACCCCCCCCGCGGCAACGAGGACGACAGCCCCGAGAACGAATCGAAGCGTGCGCCGCCGGACGCGGAGAACGGCCTCCAGATGACGGGAGGCGAACCGGCACCCGGCGGCGGGCTCGCCCGACCTCACGCCCAGGACGATGAGCTCGCGCACCATCCGAGGAAACAGGCGCTCCCGCGCGATCAGATCCGGGGCCCCCTCGCCTCGGTCGAGACCCTCGGCCAGTCTCTCCGCCAGGCGCCTGTAGGGCACGAAACGCGCGCATCGGGCGGCGTCGCGAAGTGCCGCCGGAAGCGGTACGCCGGAGGACGAAAGCACGGCCAGACTCTCGCAAAAGTCTCGGGCGGCCTGAAGCCGCATCACGCCTCCGATCCCCGGCACGAACAGCCACCCGCCGCCATGCGACTCCCGCCCAGACCGGAGCCAACTCCAGAAGAGGACCAACAACGCCAATACCAGAAGCAGACCCAGCGGCGGATGCGTGGCGACCACCGACCTCATGCCGTCGTACAATCCCTCGCCCCGAATGCCCATGTCCTGCAGCCCCCGCTCCATCGACGCCAGCACGAAGGTCAAGACGCCCATCCCGAGGTAGGTAATCGCCACTATCAGCCCGAACAGGTAGACCGGATAGAGCAGCGTCTCCTTCGCCTCGAAGCGATCGCACGCGTCCGACCGGAGCCGCGCGACCTCCGCACGCAGGGCTTCGCCGAGGCGTCCGGCCCGCTCGGCCTCGCGGAGAAAGGCAAGACGATCCGCCCCAACGAAGCGGCGATGCGGCCAGCACGCGTCCGCCAGCAACAAGCCGGCGGCCGCCCGTCCGCGGACGTCATCGATCAGGACTTGCCAGGGAAAGACGATCCATCCGATCCGGCCCCACCGCCCCGCCTCCATCGCAAGCGGGGCCAGCGCAATATCGAGGGAGAGGTTGCGTTCCACCGCCCAAGCCATCTCGTCCAAGATCCGCAGGCGGGCGTTCCGTCGCTGCAACACCATCCAGCCAACCGGAAAGGAGGCGAGCAGAAAGAACAAGGTCAGGGCCGCCCCGCCCATCAAGAGGGCCAGAGCGCCGTCCATCCCGTGGACGCGGCACGAATTCACCAGATCCTGCACGGTGCTGACAATATGTTCGAACATGGTAGACGACCGAATGGAGGAATTCTCCGACCGCACTACAACACAAACAACAGATCCAAGAACAAAAGAAAATTCTGCAACAAATAAGAACACACAAAACCTCGAAAACCACCTGACAACATACAATCCAAAGATTGAACCAACCGAATACTGGTTTCCAGCAAGAAGGGCAGCGATT
>CAYUME010000242.1:0-7069 GCA_964445475.1 uncultured Planctomycetia bacterium | reverse complement strand
TGACGCTCCACGTCCGCGCCGGCGCGCGCGTCGCCCTCGTCGGCCCGAACGGCGCGGGCAAGTCGACGCTCCTCCTCGCCCTCGTCGGCCTCCTCCCCGCGACCGGCTCGGTCCGCGTGGGCGGCGTGACGCTGGGACGCGACACGCTCCGCGAGGTCCGGCGCCGGATCGGCCTCGTCTTCCAGGACCCGAACGACCAGCTCTTCATGCCGACGGTCGAGGAGGACGTCGCCTTCGGTCCCGCCCAGATGGGGCTGGCGGCCGACGAGGTCCGCCGCCGGGTCGGGGAGGCCCTGCGGGCGGTGGGGCTGGCGGGGCTCGGGGGGCGCTCGCCGCACCACCTCTCGGGCGGCGAGCGGCGCGCCGCCTCCTTGGCGACGGTGCTCCCGATGGAGCCGCACGTCCTCGCGCTCGACGAGCCGACGACGGGCCTCGATCCGCGCTCGCGGCGCCGCACGATCGGGCTGCTGAGGGACCTCGGGCGGACGCTGCTGGTGGCGACGCACGACCTCGAGATGGCGCTGGAGCTCTGCGGGCGGGCGGTGGTGATGGACGGCGGGGCGATCGTGGCGGACGGCGCGCCGCGCGACCTCTTCGCCGATGCCGCCCTCATGGAGGCGCACGGGCTCGAGGTGCCGGGGTCGCTGCGGGGGGCCGCTCCGCGCTGACCGGTCAACCGCGCGCGGGCCCGGCCGGGGCCCGTCGCGTCACTGGGGGGCGTACTTCGTCCGGACGCGCTTGGGAACCTTGCCGCAGTCCGGGCATTTCACCTTCGCGTTGGGATACGGGTTGCCGCACGTGAACGCGATGAAGCAGCTCCTTGTGGATCCCGATCTCGAAGCAGGCCGGGGCGGCGGGATCGCCGTAGACGTTGACCTCGTAGCTGCCGGCGCGGTAGGACAGGTAGGGGATGTCGCGCAGCACCCCCGCGTCGATGACCGTGCTGGGGATCTGCTTCTGGCCCTTGCCCCAGGGCGCGCTCCGGGCGGCCTGGCGGCAACGGCCGCGGCTCGGGAGCTCCGCGGCGGACGCGCCCGGCGCGAGGATGCCGGCGGCAAGCAGGACGAGCGCGCCAAGCGGGGAGGGGGATCTCATGCGGGACTCCATAGCATAAATGCGGCTCATGCACAACATCTCCGCGCCCCGCGTTTTCCTTCCCACGCCCCCGGGCCGGGGTAGAATGCCCGGATCCTCATCCCGCACCGGACAAGGAGCCCCCCATGGTCCGCTGGCTCGTCGCCCTCCTCGCCGCCGCCCCGCTCGCGCTCCACGCCGGGGAGGCCGGCTGGACCCCGACCCGCGTCGAGGCGAAGGACCTCCCCGCCGCCAAGGGCCTGGAGGGCGTCGGGCGGCCGATGGAGATCTTCCAGCACGACGTGCGGCCGGCGTGGGGCTACCCGGCGCCCCAGCGGGACACCTTCATCGTCCTCCACCCGAAGGCGGAGCGCCCGAACGCCCCGCTCTACGTGGTCCTCCACTCCGCCGGCCACGACGTCTTCTCCTGCGTGCGGTGCACGCTCCGCGTCGGCGACCACGACATCTACCACGCGCCCCCGGAGTTCTACGCCCTCTACCTCGACTGCCGCGCCAACCGCGGCGACTGGTGGTGGGGCGGCATGCACGCCAAGGACGCCAACCTGACCCGGCTGAACGCCGGCGGCGACCCGATGCCCGTGGAGAAGCGCGTGATGGACACGGTCCGGTGGGCGATCCGGACGTACGGCCTCGACGCGAACCGCGTCTACCTCTGCGGCAACTCGATGGGCGGCAGCGGCACGCTCGGCCTCGGCCTGCGCCACGGCGACGTCTTCGCCGCCATCAAGGCCAACGTCCCCGCCGGCATCGAGCACGTCTCCCACCGCATGGGCTTTCCGCCCCAGGAGGCCCCGGCCGGAGTCCGGATCCCCGATCCGCCCGTCGTCATCGACTACTCCGCGCCGAACGACGGGTGGTCCTTCGGCCACGAGCGCTTCGCGAAGGCCATGAACGACCGCCGCTACGCCCTCTACTTCTACTGGGGCCCGTTCGGCCACGCCAACAACCACGCGGCGATCGAGAAGGTCAACGACCTGGTCCACTCGTTCGACTGGCTGGGCGTGCGGAAGGACGAGGCCTACCCGGCCTTCACGAACGCGTCGACCAACAGCGCCCTCCCGTGGCCCGACCGCCTCGACGAGAAGGCCCCGGGCCAGGTCAACGCGTTCTTCCGGTGGAAGCGCGTCGCCGACACGAAGGACCGCCTGGAGCTGTCGCTCTTCCTGGCGACCCCGGCGACGCTGAAGACGGCGTTCGAGATCCCGAAGGAGGCGTCCGCCGACGTCACCCTGCGCCGGATCCAGAACCTGAAAATCAAGCCGGGCGAGACGCTGAAATGGTCCTTCGGCCCGGCGAAAGGCGAAGTCACGGGGGACGACGAGGGCCTCGTCACGATCCCTGGCCTGAAGATCACCGCCACGCCGGCAACGCTGACGCTGAAGCGGTAGAACAACGGCACGTCCGGGTACGCGTACGCGTACGAGAACGGGGCACGAGTACGCAGCACGAGCACGACACGCCGGGAGACGAATCCGGGTCCCTCCGCGCCCTCCGAGCCTGTCAAACATCGCCGCTGGACAACCGCTCCCGTTTGCGATACGTTCCGCTTCCCGTCCCTGTCAGGAAGCCACCATGTCCGAGCTGACCGGATCCCAGTGCATCGGCCCGGAGCGGTCCGCGGCGGGCGGCCGGACCTTCCAGGCGGTCAACCCCGCCACGGGCGAAGCGCTCCCGCCGGACTTCCGCGAGGCGACGCCCGCGGAGATCGACCGCGCCCTGGCCCTCGCGACGGAGGCCGCGCCCGCCCTGCGGCGCGTTCCGTCCGAGTCCCTCGCCGCATTCCTCGATCGCATCGCGGAGGAGCTGCCCGCCCTCGGCGACGCCCTGATCGACCGCACCGCCGCCGAGACGGGCCTGCCGCGCGAGCGGCTCGTCGGGGAGCGCGGCCGCACCGTCGGCCAGCTCCGGATGTTCGCCGCCCTCGTCCGCGAGGGCTCCTGGGTGGACGCCCGGATCGACCGTGGCGACCCGGCCCGGAAGCCTCTCCCCAAGCCCGACATCCGCCGAATGCTGGTCCCGATCGGACCGGTCGCCGTCTTCGGCGCCTCGAACTTCCCGCTCGCCTTCTCGGTCGCGGGGGGCGATACCGCCGCCGCGCTGGCCGCGGGGTGCCCGGCGGTCGTGAAGGCGCACCCGGCGCACCCCGGCGCGAGCGAGCTGGCCGCCCTCGCGATCCGCCGGGCGGCGGACGCGGCGGGGATGCCGCCTGGCGTCTTCTCGATGGTGCATGGTCCCTCGCCGGAGGCCGGCGCGCGCCTCGCGGCGGACCCGCGCGTGAAGGCGGTCGCCTTCACCGGGTCGCTCGCTGGCGGGCGCGCCCTCTTCGACGCCGCGGCGCGACGCCCGGACCCCATCCCCGTCTTCGCCGAGATGGGGAGTGTCAACCCCGTCCTCCTCCTCCCCGGCGCCCTCCGGGAGCGGGCGGAGGCGATCGCGGAGGGATTCGTCGCCTCGATGACGCTCGGCTGCGGGCAGTTCTGCACCAAGCCGGGGCTGGTCGCGGGGATCGACGGGCCGGACCTCGACCGCTTCGCCGCCCGCGCCGCCGCCCTCGCGGGGGCCCACCCGCCGGCGACGCTGCTGCACGCCGGGATCCGGCAGGCGTACGAGGCGGGCGCGGCCGCGCTGGGCGCGATCCCGGGGGTGCGCCCCCTCGCCCGGGCGGCGGCCCCCGCCGACGCCCGGAAGACGCAGGCGGCCGCGGCGCTCTTCGAGACGGACGCCGCGACCTTCCTCCGCGAGCCGCGCCTGCGCGAGGAGGTCTTCGGCCCCGCCGCCCTCCTCGTCCGCTGCGCCGACGCCGCCGCGCTCGAGGCGGTCGCCCGCGCCGTGCCGGGCAGCCTGACGGCGACGCTGCACGCGACGGCGGAGGACCTGCGCGCCCACGCGCCGCTCGCCGCGCTGCTCGAGGCGCGCGCGGGGCGCCTCGTCTTCGGCGGATTCCCCACCGGCGTGGAGGTCTGCCCCTCGATGCAGCACGGCGGCCCCTGGCCGGCCACGACCGACCCCCGCTTCACCTCCGTCGGCGAGGCGGCGATCCTCCGCTTCGCCCGCCCCGTCTGCTGGCAGAACGCCCCCCCGGAGGCCCTCCCCCCCGGCGCTGCAAGACCCCACCGTGCGCGGGCTCTGGCGGCGGGTGGACGGGACGCCGACGAAGGACAGCCTCTGAGTCATGAAGCTCTACCGCACCGTCGACGGCATCCTCGCGGAATCGGACGGGCGCTGCGTCCGCGTCCCCGAGCCGTCCTGGGACCGCCTGCTCAACCGGCCGGACCTGGCCGCGTTCCTCGCAGTGGGGCATCGGGCGTGGCCGGAGATCCCCGGGGGCTTTGACCCGGACGCGGCGGCGGGACTGCTGTCGCCCGTCGGCGCGCAGGAGGTCTGGGCGGCCGGGGTGACGTACGTGCGCAGCCGGGAGGCGCGCCAGGAGGAGTCGGCGAAGGCGGGCGGGGCCGACTTCTACGCGCGCGTCTACGCGGCGGCGCGCCCCGAGCTCTTCTACAAGGCCCCGCCCCGCAACGTCGTCGGACACCGCCAGCCCGTCCGGATCCGGCGCGACGCCGCGTGGAACGTCCCGGAGCCGGAGCTGACGCTGGCGCTGAATGCCGCGGGGCGGATCGCGGGGTACGTCGTCGGGAACGACGTCTCCTCGCGCGACATCGAGGGGGAGAACCCGCTCTACCTCCCGCAGGCGAAGGTCTACACGGGCAGCTGCGCCCTCGGGCCGGGGCTGCTCGTCGCGGAGGGGCCGCTCCCGCCGGAGACGCCGGTGCGTGTGGAGGTGCGGCGGGAGGGGGCGGCGGCCTTCGCGGGGGAGACGACGCTGTCGCGCATGAAACGGACGCCGGAGGATCTGGCGGGCTGGCTCTTCCGCGAGATGGCGTTTCCGGACGGCTGCTACCTGATGACGGGGACGGGGATCGTGCCGCCGGCCGGCTTCACGCTGCGGCCGGGGGACGAGGTCCGCATCGCGATCCCGCCGGTGGGGACGCTCGTCAACCCCGTCGCCCCGCCGGCGTCCGGCTGACGGACAGGATCGCCCATTTCCTTCTTTCGGCTTTTTCGCGGCTGTTCCCGCCTCTAGACCCAGCCCTTTCGTGCCCCCGCTTCTGGCCCGTTCCTTGTACTACTAACCCGTGGATTCTTGCTGCCGTGCGAACAAGTTTGCCGCCAAGATCGCCAAATGGAAATGACTCCAACGGCACCGAACTGCATTACGACAAACCGTTTGACATAATGACATACATTACGTACAACTATTATACGTAATGCGCTGGAGGGTGGACAATGGACATGGCAAGGCTTATCGAACTACACGAGCTGGCCAAGGCAGAGGGTCGCAGGTACCCGCAGAAGAGGAACCTCTTCGAGGCGCTCCGCCATGAATCGGGGCGACACCTCACCGGGATCGTGGGGCCGCGCGGAGCCGGCAAGACCGTGCTGCTCAAACAGCTCGCCGCCGTGAACGCCGACGCCTTCTACCTGTCGCTCGACGTGCTCGACCGGGACGCGGACGTCTTCGCCCTGGTTCGGGCGCTGACCGGGCCGATGAAGTTCCGGACGCTCTTGCTGGACGAGGTCCACTTCCTCCGGGAGCCGGCCGCGCTGCTGAAGCAGCTGTACGATTTCGCGGGCGTGCGCGTGGCGTTCACGAGCTCCGTCGCGCTGGCGATGCACACCTCGGCGCACGACCTCTCGCGCCGCGTGCGCCTGCGGCCGCTGCACGCGTTCTCGTACCGCGAGTACCTGCGCTTCGCCGAGGGCCTCGACCTGCCGGCGCTGGACATCCGGGCGCTCGCCGGGCGCCGCTGGACGCCGGACCACGCCCGCGCCGGCCACCGCTTCGACAGCTACCTCCGGGGCGGCATCCTGCCGTTCGCCCTGGACGAGCCGGACCCGATGCCGCTGCTGGCCGGGATCCTGGACAAGGTCATCCTGCGCGACGTGCCGTCGGTGCTGAGACTGGCCGTGGACGAACTGGACACGCTGAAGCGGCTGGTCGCGTTCGTGGGCCGCTCCGCGGTGGAGGGCATCAACTACTCGACGCTCTCGCGCAACCTCGGGATCACGAAGTACAAGGCACAGCAGTACGTGGGGTGTCTCGAGCAGGCCTTCGTCCTTCGCCCGGTGTTCCCCGCCGGCACCAACGTCCTGCGGGAGCCCAAGGTGCTCCTGGCGCCGCCGGTCCGCCTGCTGTACCGCGGCTGGGAGGACGCCGTCGGCGGGCTGCGCGAGGACTTCCTCGCCGAGGCCTTCGTGCAGGCGGGCGTCCCGTTCCACTACCTCAAGAGCACGCGCGGGGAGAAGACGCCGGACTACGTCGTCGACGTCGACGGCGCGAAGACCGTGTTCGAGGTCGGGGGCCGCGGCAAGGGTCGCTCGCAGTTCAAGGGCGTTGCGGCGGCACACAAAGTAATCCTCGCACACACGGACGTTGCGAACGAGGACGCCGTGCCGCTGTTCCTGGCGGGATTTCTCGCTTGAGGGCGCAGGAACTTCATGGCACTTTTACCGGTATCCGGCCGGGCGTTTCGGAGGGAAGTATCGTCGGCGAGATGGGAGCCGGCAAGGAGAGGGGCCGCTTTCCGGAGGGGGAAAGGCACTTAACGGTCGTTACCGGACCTTGCGGACATGACCTCCCCCACCCCCGCAGCGGCTTCAAACCTCGCGGATATTATACTTCCTTATTGAGCGAAATCAAAATCCGACTGAGGCGGGGGGCGCGCGGGCGAGACGAGCGGGGGGGAATCCGGGAGCCCCATCGACCGCAAAATCTTCGCGACCGCCCCCGGCTCCAGGATCTCGGCGATCGGCTCCATCCTGCCTCCGCAGCGCGGACACGCCAGGGCGTCGAGGCCCATCGTGCGCTTGAGGAGGTCCGCCCTCCGCATTCGCTGACGCCACCGGTGCCGGGGGCCGGGTTCCACCACGACGTTCCCAGGGCACGACGAGGCGCGAAGCGGGTCACGGGCGG
>CAYUME010000241.1:3515-7093 GCA_964445475.1 uncultured Planctomycetia bacterium | reverse complement strand
CAAAGCGAGCCATGCAGGGATGAGCGAAGCGAATCCCTGCATGGCGAGCGTCACTTTTCATTGCATTCCCTCCCGCCCCCCATTATCATCCCGCGTTTCCCATGTCCCGTCTTGACGGTCACGGATCCACGACGACATCGGCAGGCAGGAGACCCGACCATGATCAAGGCCTTGCTCGGCAAGAAGCTCGGCATGACGCAGATCTACCACGAAGACGGCCGGGCGGCTCCGGTGACCGTCCTGCGTGCCGGGCCGTGCACCGTCCTCCAGGTCAAGACGCCCGACACCGACGGGTATACCGCCCTCCAGCTCGGGTTCGACGACCGGAAGGCCAAGAATGTCACGCGCCCGCTCCTCGGGCACGTCGCCAAGGCGACGGCCGGCGGGGCCGCGAAGGCGGAGGGCGAGGCGAAGGACGGCGGGAAGAAGGCCAAGGCGGATTTCGCGAAGGTGATCGCCAAGCATTTCATCCGCGAGGTGGGCTGGGACGGGAAGGACGAGCTCGCCCCCGGGCAGGACGTGAAGGTGGACGTCCTGGAGGGGGTGGCCTACGTGGACGTGACCGGCTGGAGCAAGGGCCGCGGGTTTGCGGGGGTCGTGAAGCGGCACGGGTTCTCCGGCGGGCCGAAGACGCACGGCCAGTCCGATCGTCAGCGCGCCCCCGGCGCCGTCGGCCGCGCGCACTCGATCTCGAAGGGCGTCATGCCCGGCAAGCGCATGGCCGGCCACATGGGGGACGCGCGCGTCACGGTGAAGAACCTCGAGGTCGTGAAGGTGGACAAGGACCAGAACCTGCTCTTCGTCCTGGGCGCCGTCCCCGGGCCGACCGACGCCTACGTCGTCATCTGTCGCTCCCTCAAGGCGAAGCGCGTGCGGCGGGCCGACGAAGGGAAGGACAAGAAGAAGGGCGCCAAGAAGAAGTAGCGCCGGCGTGCTATCCGCATGATCAAGGGGCCCGGTCGCGTTGGCGGCCGGGCCCTTTCGTTTCACCCGCCTTCGCCCGGAAGCCCCACCCCTCTGGGGTGGGGAGGATCCGCCTTTGCGCTCTGCGCTACGGCGGACGAGCGGGCCGGGCCGGACCTCGGTTCTGATTCAGGTCAGGCTCCCGCCTTCGCTCGGCTTCGGCGGGTCCGCCGAAGCTGCGGCCAACGGCCGCAGCGAAGGAGGATCGGCGGGTCTCGCCCTGTTGTTTCTGTTTGAATCCCCGCGACTCTGGGGCGGGGCGCTTCACCGCCGGATGACGACGTGCGAGCCGGTCCCGTGAAGGCTCCCGCCGATGCGGAGGATTCCCCCTCCTCGACCTGCACCGTACCAGCCCCACCCCGAAGATCCGCAGGAGGAATACCACGACGTCCACCCGGCGCCGTAGTGGGGCATCGGGTATGCCGGGTAGCGCGTGCAGACGTAAGGGGGGTACCCATACCCGAAGTAGGGGTAGAGGAAGACCGGGGGCGGCGTGTCGTGACCGATCCCCGCGGAGAGCTCGGCCTGACGGCGCAGGATCTCCAGCTCGCGCGCGCGGACCTCGACGGCCGACCGCCGGGCGGCCTCCGCCGCCTCGCGGTCCGCATCCTTCCGGGCGCGCTGTTCGGCGCTGGCGGCCTCCCGTTTTTCCCGCTCCGACCGGTCGGCCAGCTCGCGCGCCTCGCGGGAGGCCTTCTCGGCGTCGAGGATGGCGAGCATCTCCTCGCGGGGCATCCAGCGGTTGCGGAACTTCACGTCGCCCTGCGCGGCATGGAACTCGTCCTCGGTGACCCACCGCCCCTCCCGGCGGACATGGCCGAGGGCGCGGCGCGCGGCCTCGTGGTCGGAGTCGAGCCGGACCGCCTCGTTCCACGCCTCGCGGGCCTGGTCGGGCAGGCCCTGGGCCGCGCACCAGCCCCCCAGCGCCGTCCAGGCCTCGGGGGTGGGGGGATCGGGCATCGCAGCGCGGCGTTTCGCGTAGGACGCGATCGGGTCGGGCTCGGCCTCGATCGTGAGGATGCGCTCGCGCGGGATGGTCGTCTTCCACGTGCCGGCATCGAGGACCACCACGTCGGCCTGGTGGGTG
This sequence comes from uncultured Planctomycetia bacterium, assembly GCA_964445475.1. Lineage (GTDB taxonomy): Bacteria > Planctomycetota > MHYJ01 > CAYUME01 > CAYUME01 > CAYUME01. The sequence continues at coordinate 5,043 of CAYUME010000241.1, read as the reverse complement.
ACCCGGCCGCGAAGCGAGCCGCCGCCGCGGAGATGGACGACGTCCGCGGAGACGAAGACGGGGACGAGGAGTCCGGCGAGAAGGGAGATGGCGAGGGGGGCGGCGGTCCGGGGCATGGGACGGCCTCCTGAAACGACCCCTCCATTGTACGCGGGGGGCCGGCCGGAGGCAAGGGGCGCGGCCCAGGCCGACGGCGTCGGTGAGCCGGGGGGCTTCCGCCGCCCCGCCGATTGACCTGTCCTCCCCCGCGCACTAGAATCATCCCTCATGACGCAACCGTCGGAGCCGTCCAGCGTTGAGCTCGGGCGCGCGATCCTGCGCGCGGAAGGCGACGCCCTGCGCGCCCTGGCCGACCGCCTCGATGCCGCCTTCGACCGTGCGGTGGAGGCGATCGCCCGCTGTCCGGGGCGCGTCGTCGTCTGCGGCATCGGCAAGGCCGGTCTCGTCGGGCGCAAGATCGCCGCCACCTTCGCCAGCACCGGCACCCCCTCCCTCTTCCTGCACCCCGGCGAGGCCTATCACGGCGACCTCGGGTGCGTGGCGCGCGGCGACGTCGTCCTGATCCTTTCGAACAGCGGGGAGACCGACGAGATCAACCGCCTCCTGCCGTCCCTGCGGCAGATGGGGGCGACGCGGGTGGCGGTGACGCGGTCGGCGGAGAGCACGCTGGCCCGGGCCTGCGACGTGACGCTGGCGCTCGGGGAGATCCCCGAGGCCGACCCCCTGGGCCTCGCCCCCAGCTCGAGCACCACGGCCATGCTCGCCCTCGGGGATGCGCTGGCCTTCTGTCTCCACCGCCGCCGCGGCTTCACCCGGGAACAGTATGCCTTCTTCCACCCCGGGGGCGACCTGGGCCGCCAGTTCGTCCGCGTGAAGGACGTGATGCGGACGGGGGAACGGAGCCCGGTGGTCCGGGAGAATGCCCCCATCCAGGAGGCCCTCCTGGCGATCACCCGCGCCCGGGCCGGCGCGGTGAGCGTCGTCGACTCCGTCGGCCGGCTGGCCGGCTTCTTCACCGACGGCGACCTCCGGCGGCTCCTGCAGGCCGGCGGCGAGCGGCGCCTGGCGGAGCCCATCGGGTCGGCCATGACGAGGCGGCCGACGACCATCCTGGCCGACGCCTTCGCCGCCGAGGCGGTCGCCCTTCTCCGGGCGAAGAAGATCGACGAACTGCCCGTCGTGGAGGCCGACGGCCGGCCGGCCGGGATGCTGGATGTCCAGGACCTGCTGGACGCGGGACTGGTCTGATCGATCCCGGATGTCCCCCCTCCGGAAAGTCATCGAAATCGCCCAAACCGTCGATAGATCATACGTATACTATAGTAGAACGAGTCCCTGTCCTGTCCGTGGTCTCATTTCCGGGTGGTTCTTGACCAGTCCTGGATGCGGCGGAGGGGTGAAGCGGGGCCGTGCCGGGATTGCGGTCGCGATCGTGCTGTCGGTGCTGGCCGGACAGGCGGCCCGCGGGCAGTCGGCGCCCGCGACCCCCGCGTCGGTCCCGTCGCCGAGCGCCGACGCGCCGTGAGCG
>CAYUME010000241.1:2192-3505 GCA_964445475.1 uncultured Planctomycetia bacterium | reverse complement strand
TCGCCCCCCCCGCCGGTTTCCCCCGCTACGGGCGGCGTGAAGCCCCCGGGCGGGGAGGCCGCCCCGCCCGTTCCCGACGCCCTCTCCTCCCGCGTCTCGGGATTCTTCTACCCGCATGACGTGGACGGAAAGCGGATCGCCATCGCGGAGGGAAAGATCGCGATCCTGCGGGGCCAGGACCAGGTCGATCTCATCGAGCCCGTCTTCACGCTCTTTCGCGATGTCGCGGGGAGTCCCCGGCGCGAGAAGATCCTCGTCCGCGGCACGACGGGGCTCTACAACCAGCGCACGCAGTGGGCCCGCCTCGAGGGACGGGTGACCGTCCGTCAGGAGGACGGGACGGAGCTGTGCACGGACGCCTTGGACCTCGACGTGCACCAGAAGCGTCTGACCGCCGAGGGGCGGATCGAGCTCCGCAAGCCGGGGGTGACGCTGACGGGCACGGGGCTGGAGGCGAGCGAGATCCTGAACGTCATCCTGCTCCGGTCGGCGGTGATCCTGAACGTGAGCGGCGGCCTCGGCGGGCTCCTCCGGGATGGAGCCGGGGCGCGGGTCCCGGCGGGAGAGGTCCTGCGGGAGACGATCGTGACCTGCGAGGGGCCGGCCACCCTCGCCAAGCTGTCCGTCCCCCGCCCGGAGACCGGTGCCACCCAGGAGATGCGGCTCACCCGGAACGTCGTCGTGACACGGCACGATCCCGAAGGGTTGATGCGGCTGAGCGGCGACGCCGCGACGCTCGACCTGCGCTATGGCGGGGGGGAGGAGACGCCGGCCGGCGCCGTGCCGTCCGGGGGGGAGTCCTCCCGCTCGACCGACTTCCGGCGTGCCGTCCTGACCGGCCACGTCATCCTGGTCGATGCGCAGGGGCTCAGCGGGTCCGCCCACCGGCTCGCCTGGTCGGCTGTGGACGACCGGCTGGAGATGTCGGGCGAGTCGGGCGTCCGCGTGGCGCGGGGCGTCCACGTCCTCCAGGGGCGGCGGGTGACGCTGGATCGACGCGAGGCCCGCGCCCTCTGTCGGGGGGACGCGCAGATGACCTTCGTCCCGGAGGCGCCGTCCGGGGCTCCCGGCCCGTCCCGTCCCGACGCCGCCCCCTGGGTGATCCGGTGCGACGAGCTGTCGATGCGCTTCACACCCGCCATGAAAGGGATGGAAAGCGTGGACGCCGCGGGGGGCGTCACGATCGCGGGCGAGGCGGGGGGGGGGGCGGGGAGCCAGACGGCTGCGGGGGACCGCTTTGTCTGGGCGGGCGCAGCCCGGCGGGGGCTGCTCACGGGCCGTCCCGTGCACATGACCCAGGGGGCGCACCGCAT
>CAYUME010000241.1:0-2182 GCA_964445475.1 uncultured Planctomycetia bacterium | reverse complement strand
GAGCTGACCACCGTATGCCGCAAGGTGGTCAAGCGGGTCGTTCTCCAGGGGCCGAAGCGCATCTAGCTGGCCGGGGCCGACGAGGCGCCCGGGGCCGGGGAGAACGCCGTCTCCGGGGGGGCGATCTCCCTGACCTCCGACGGCGACATCACCGTTGCGGCCGGCGACGGCGTGATCGAGGTCGGCGACGGCGCCCAGATCCTTTCGCCCCAGACCCGGCTCGAGGCCGGTCGTCTCCGCGTCCGGCTCGTTGCGGGGGGCGGCGTCGAGCGGGCGCTCGGCTGGGGCCGCGTCCGTCTCGTCGACCGCGCCACCGGCACGACGGTCTTCGGGGACCACCTGGCCTGGGATGTCGGCGCCCGGGAGTTCCTCATCGAGGGCCTTCCCTTCGCCTGCATTGTCCAGCGCGGCGCCCTCATGCAGGGCCAGGCCATCACGGTCTCCCGCCAGCCCGACGGCCTCCGGTGCGCCAACCGGAGCGGTCTCAAGGGGCGCATCCAGATCGATCCGTCCGCCTCGAAGCGCGCCACGCCCTAGTGGTGAGTGACATTTGAATTTGCAGGTTGCGACCCTTGGGGAGCAACCTGCAATTTGAATGGTATCGAACCACTAGCGCCCGGGGCCCGCCTCGCGGGGTTGTAATTCACGGTGCAATCCGCAATAATCCGCCTTCCTTCTTCCGTCCCCGGCCTTCCATCCCGATGGCGGTCCCTCGCCGCGCGGTCGGGAGCCGGGCCCGAGCACAAAGGAGCGCATCATGCATCGCGTCACGCTGATCCCGGGGGACGGGACCGGACCCGAGATCACGGAGGCGACCCTCCGCGTCGTCTCCGCCTCCGGCGCCGCGATCGCGTGGGAACGGGTCGACGCCGGCGAGGAGGCGCTGGCGAAGCACGGGACGCCGCTGCCGGACGCCACCGTCGAGGCGTGCCGCCGCAACGGCGTCTCCCTGAAGGGGCCGATCACCACGCCCGTCGGGACCGGCTTTCGCAGCGTCAACGTCGCCCTGCGCCACGCGCTCAACCTCTACGCCTGCGTCCGGCCCTGCCGGACGTACAAGGGGGTGCGGTCCCGCTACGACGCCATCGACCTCGTGGTGGTCCGGGAGAACACGGAGGACCTCTACGCGGGGATCGAGTTCGAGCGGGGGAAGCCGGAGACGGAGCGGGTCCGGGCCCTCTGCGCGGAGCTCTCGAAGAAGGCGATCCGGGAGGACAGCGGGATCAGCATCAAGCCGATCTCCGTCGAGGGGTCGCGGCGGATCGTGCGGCACGCCTTCGCGTACGCGCGGCGGCACAAGCGGACGAAGGTGACCGCCGTCCACAAGGCGAACATCATGAAGTTCTCCGACGGCCTCTTCCTGGCGACGGCCCGGGAGGTGGCGAAGGAGTTTCCCGACGTCGCCTTCGAGGACCGGATCGTCGACAACATGTGCATGCAGCTGGTGCAGAAGCCGGAGCTCTACGACGTGCTGGTGCTGCCGAACCTGTACGGGGACATCGTCTCCGACCTGTGCGCGGGTCTGATCGGGGGGCTGGGGATCGCCCCGGGGGCGAACATCGGGGAGCAGGGGGCGCTCTTCGAGGCGGTTCACGGCAGCGCGCCCAAGTACAAGGGGCAGAACAAGGTCAATCCCACCGCGCTCATCCTCAGCGCCGTGCTGCTCCTGCGGCATCTCGGGGAGACGGCCGCGGCCGACCGGATCGAGACCGCCGTGGCGCGCGTGATCGCGGAGGGGCGGCGCGTCACCTACGACCTCGGCGGCACGGCGGGGACGAGCGAGTACGCGGACGAGGTCATCCGGGTCATGACGTAAGGCCGCGTTCCGGCCGCTTCGCCGCGTCGGCCCTGCCGGGCCGGCGGTTTCCTCCGTCTCTTTCCGCGGCCGCCGGCGTCCCCCGGGCGGCGTAGCCCCCACCTCCTCCTTGACGCATGCCGTGCGCCGGTCTTTAATCAAGGACCGGGCGCTGCGGCGGGGGCGGGTCCTGTCTCGGCCGGCTGTCCCGTTTCCCGTTTCCGACTGACACGAGGGGGGCCCATGCGTGCGATGACGCGGCTTGTCCCTGCGGGGCTCGTCCTGGCGGCGCTGGCGGGGAGCGTGATGGCCGGCGCGGGGCTGCGGCCGGCCTCGCCGGCCCGCCGGCTCGGGTGGACCCCGGCCCCGGTCGGGGCCTGTGCGGAC
>CAYUME010000240.1:0-7165 GCA_964445475.1 uncultured Planctomycetia bacterium | reverse complement strand
CCCAGTGCCGGCCCGGCGCCGCCGGACCGACCGGAACGGCGCCCTCGAGGTCGTCGGCGCGGCCGAGCACAACTTGAAGGACCTCGACGTCCGCATCCCCCTCGGCTGTCTCGTCGCCGTCACCGGCGTCTCGGGCTCGGGGAAGAGCACGCTCGTCAACGAGATCCTCTACAAGGGGCTGGCGCGGCGGCTCTACCGGTCGAAAGAGAAGCAGGGGCGGCACGACCGCATCGCTGGCGTCGACGCGATCGACAAGGTGGTCGTGATCGACCAGTCGCCGATCGGCCGCACCCCGCGCTCGAACCCGGCGACCTACACGGGCGTCTTCGACGAGATCCGGAAGATCTTCTGCCTCACCAAGGAGGCCCGCCTCCGCGGCTACCGCCCCGGGCGCTTCTCCTTCAACCTCAAAGGCGGCCGCTGCGAGGCCTGCGAGGGGCAGGGGACCAAGATCATCGAGATGCACTTCCTCCCCGACGTCTACGTCACCTGCGAGGCCTGCCGCGGGACCCGCTACAACCGCGAGACCCTCGAGATCCTCTACAAGGGCAAGTCCATCGCCGAGGTGCTCGACCTCCGCGTCGAGGAGGCCGGCCTCTTCTTCCAGAATTTCCCGAAGATCGTCCGGATGCTGGAAACGGTCGACGACGTCGGCCTCGGCTACATCGCCCTCGGGCAGGCCTCCACGACCCTCTCCGGCGGCGAGGCCCAGCGGATCAAGCTCGCCGCCGAGCTGGGACGGGCGGCCACCGGCAACACGCTCTACATCCTCGACGAGCCGACGACCGGCCTCCACTTCGCCGACATCCACAAGCTCCTCGAGGTCCTCGGCCGCCTCGTCGACCTCGGCAACACCGTCCTCGTCATCGAGCACAACCTCCACGTCATCAAGACCGCCGACTGGATCATCGATCTCGGTCCCGAGGGAGGCGCCCGGGGCGGCGAGATCGTCGCCGAGGGCACCCCCGAGCGGGTCGCCGCCAACCCGAAGTCGTACACCGGCCAGTTCCTGCGGGAGTACCTCGTCCCGGCCAGGGCGGGCGGGCGGGACGGGAACGGCCGCAAGGAGAAGGGCGCGGGTCTGCCTCCGCCCCGGCCTCCCGCCGACGAGAGCGGACCGCCCGGATAGCCGACGCCGTTTCGGGGGGAGGGGGACCATGACGCCGTTCGGGCAGCTCTTCTGGGGGTACCTCCTGTTCGGGATCGGGTCGTGGGGCGGTGCCGCCGGCATCGCCGGCGTCTTGGGATATCTCTACGCTGCTCACGTCCTCCGACGCCTGGTCCCGCACGAGACCGGCCGATCCTTCCGGAATGCCCGTCGCCTTTCGTTTGTCCTGGCCGCCTGGTCGGCTTTCGGGGTGGCGCTCGCCTGGATGCCCCGGGTGTCCGTGCGAGCCGCTTCGCTGCCGGGGGTCCTTTCCTTGGTCGTTCCCCAGGTGGCGTTGAACATCTTTCTGACCCGGCTTATCACGGAGGGAATCCTCGGCATGGCGGTCGCCCAGGAGAAAAGGGACCTTGCGCGGCGGGCGCGCTACACGTGGTACGGCTACGTCTTCCTGAGCCTGGCGATCGCCGTGCTGCTGTCGCTGATCCGCGTGCTGCCGGAGGACAGGGCCGGGGACTTCCATCTGCCCTGCGGGGTCGCGTTGTTCCTGGTCTTCGTCCTCATCCTGCTGCTGCTGCGGAAGGCGGACCGCACGCTGGTCCTCTTCCGGAAGGTCGGGGCCGCACAATCGCGTTTCAAGGGGCGCGCGCCGGGTGCGAAGAAAACCGTGCCGCCCGCCGATGCGGGGGTGTCGGGGACGCCGCCGGAGCAGCCCGGTGGCCCCCCTCTTGCGGAGACGGAATCCCCGCCATGAGATCCCCCCGCATCCGCCTGACCTCCGCCGTGGCCGCCCTCCCGATGCCGGCGGGCCGCCTCGCGCGTGGCTCGGCCGCCGCCCTCCGGCGCGTGACCCGCCGTCCCGTCACCGTCAGCCTCGTCGTCCTCGACGACACCGCCATCCGGCGGCTCAACCGCCGCTTTCTCGGGCACGCCTGCGCGACGGACGTCATCGCGTTCAACCTCCAGCCCGGTGTCCGACCCGCGGGACCTGGGGCCCCCTGGGGCGAGGTGTACGTCTCCGCGACCACCGCGTGTCGTGAGGCGAAGGTCCGCGGTATCGCCCCCGACGAGGAGCTCCTCCGTTATGCGATCCACGGGATGCTGCACCTCTTCGGCTACGACGACCACCGCCCCGCCGACCGCCGCCGCATGTGGTCCCGCCAGGAGGCGCTGGTGCGATATGCACAAGCCACGGAGGGCCGGAGGTCTCGGAGCGGAAAACGGAAACCGCGGAGGGACGCGGAGGGACGCAGATAGGATGTCGACGGGCAGGCCTCTGCGCCTGTCTGCGTCATCTGCTGTTCCAACCACTCAGGAGGCGGCGACAATGTGGCACTGGATCCTGCTCCTGGGCGCGATCGTGCTGGAGGTCTGCGGCACGACCTGCATGAAGCTCGCCGAGGGCTTCACCAAGGCCCTCCCCTCCGTCCTGATCTTCGTCTTCTACGCCGGCTCCTTCACGGCCATGACGGTCGTCGTGAAGAAGATCGACGTCAGCGTGGCGTATGCGGTCTGGTCGGGGCTGGGGACGGTGCTCATCTCGGCCATCGGCATGCTCTGGTTCAAAGAGTCCGCCACCGCCGTCCGGATGGCCTTCATCGCCCTCATCATCGCGGGGTGCGTGGGGCTGAACCTGACGGCGGCGAAGCCGTGAGGGGCGGGGCTTGTCCCCGCCCGGACGCTGTTGGTCGTGTGGGCGATTCCCGTTCCTGTGTGGGCGCGTGACGCGAAGCGAGGTGGCGTGAACGACGTCCGGGCGGCTCCGGGTTGCCCCGCGCTGCGGGCCGCATCCTTGATCGCCCCCGCGGGACGGGGGTATAATCCCGCCCTTCCGCCATCCCGGAAAGGACCCGCCCGATGACCGCCCCGCAGACGCCCCCCCCCGCGTCGCCCGAGTCCGTCGACTTCGTCCGCCGCATCATCCAGGACCACAACGCCTCCGGCCGATTCGGCGGGCGCGTCCACACCCGCTTCCCCCCGGAGCCCAACGGCTACCTCCACATCGGCCACGCCAAGGCGATGCTCCTCAACTACACCCTCGCGAAGGAGTTCGGCGGGAAGTTCAACCTCCGCTTCGACGACACCAACCCGACCAAGGAGGAGCAGGAGTACATCGACGCGATCCGGCAGGACGTCCGCTGGCTCGGCTGCGACTGGGAGGACCGCGAGTTCTACGCCTCCGGCTATTTCCAGCAGATCCACGACTGGGCCGTCCAGCTCATTCGGGCCGGCAAGGCTTACGTCGACAGCCTCCCCGCCGACCAGATCAGCGAGCTCCGCGGGACGGCCGTCAAGCCCGGCGAGAAGGTCGAGACGCGTCCCGGGAAGGAGAGTCCGTACCGCAACCGGTCCGTCGCGGAGAACCTCGATCTTTTCGAGCGCATGCGCAAAGGGGAGTTCAAGGACGGCGAGCACGTCCTCCGCGCCAAGATCGACATGGCGCACCCGAACCTCAACCTGCGCGACCCCGTCATGGTCCGCATCCTCCACGCCGCCCATCCGCGCACCGGCGACGCGTGGTGCATCTACCCGATGTACGACTGGGCGCACGGGCAGAGCGACTCCCTCGAGGGGATCACGCACTCGATCTGCACGCTCGAGTTCGAGAACCACCGGCCGCTCTACGACTGGTTCATCGACCAGCTCGGCATCCACCACCCCCAGCAGATCGAATTCGCGCGGCTCAACCTGACCTACACGGTCATGAGCAAGCGCCGCCTGCTCAAGCTCGTCGAGGGCGGGCTCGTGAAGGGGTGGGACGACCCGCGCATGCCCACGATCGCGGGGCTCCGCCGCCGCGGCTTCACGCCCGAGTCGATCCAGGCCTTCTGCCGGAAGATCGGCGTCTCGAAGGTCGAGAGCGTCATCGACTGCGGCGTCCTCGAGGAGTCCGTCCGCGAGCACCTCAACAAGACCGCCCCGCGCGCCATGGCCGTCCTCCGGCCGCTCACGGTCGTGATCGAGAACTACCCGGAGGGGCAGACCGAGGAGATGGAGCTTCAGGTCAATCCCGAGGACCCGGCCGCCGGCCTCCGGAAGGTCCCGTTCTCGAAGGTCCTCTACATCGAGCGCGACGACTTCATGGAGGATCCCCCGAAGCAGTTCTTCCGGCTCGCCCCGGGGCGCGAGGTCCGGCTGCGCGGGGCGTACTTCGTGAAATGCACGGGCGTTGCCAAGGATGCGAAGGGGGAGGTCGCGGCGCTGCGCTGCACGTACGACCCCGCCACGCGCGGCGGCGACGCGCCCGACAAGCGGAAGGTCAAGGCGACGCTTCACTGGGTCTCCGCAGCCCACGCGGTCGACGCCCAGGTCCGCCTCTACGACCGCCTCTTCGCGAAGCCCGACCCGGACGACGCCGAGCCGGGGAAGGACTGGCTCTCGAACCTCAACCCGAAGTCGCTCGAGGTCCTCGCCGGCTGCAAGCTCGAGCCGTCGCTGGCGAAGGCGAAGCCGGGCGACCGCGTCCAGTTCGAGAGGCTCGGCTACTTCTGCGCCGACACCGACACGGCGCCGGGGAAGCCGGTCTTCAACCGGACGGTCTCGCTCAAGGACGCGTGGGCGAAGGCCCAGCAGAAGGGGCGTTGACGCCGGCGCGCAGAATACGAACCCCGGAGGCGCGGACGACACGGATCGGCATCTGTGTCCATCCGTGTTCATCCGGGGTCCCCTAATCCCTGTTCCGTGCGGTCTGATCCGCCCGTCGTCATTCGAGGAGGCCCGGCATGACCGTCCGCGTCCGCTTCGCCCCGTCCCCCACCGGCTACCTCCACATCGGCGGCGCCCGGACGGCGCTCTTCAACTACCTCTTCGCCCGGCACGAGAAGGGCGTCTTCGTCCTCCGCGTCGACGACACCGACCAGACCCGCAACACCGAGGCGTCCCTCCAGACGATCCTCGACGGCATGAAGTGGCTCGGCCTCACGTGGGACGAGGGACCCTACCACCAGGCCGACCGCAAGGCCCGCTATGTCGAGGCCGCGAAGGAGCTCGAGGCCAAGGGCCGCGCCTACTGGCGCGAGGACGCCGGCAAGGGGAAGGCCCTCGTCTTCCGGATCGACCACGGCCGCGTCGAGTGGAACGACGCCATTCACGGCCCCAGCGGCATGGACACGACCCACGACCCCGACCTCGTCATCCTCAAGTCCGATGGCTACCCGACCTACAATTACGCGACGGTGGTGGACGAGCACGACCACCGGATCACGCACGTCATCCGCGGCGACGAGCACTTCTCGAACACCCCGAAGCAGCTGATGCTCTACAAGGCCTTCGGCTGGGAGGCCCCGACGTTCGGCCACGTCCCCCTCATCTACGACCCCCAGGGACGGAAGATCTCGAAGCGCGAGAAGTACGACTTCCCGGTGACCATCGAGGAGGCCCAGAAGATGGGCTACCTCCCCGAGGCGCTCCGCAACTTCATCGTCCTCCTTGGCTGGTCGCCCGGCAAGGACCGGGAGCTCATGACGCTCGACGAGATGGCGGGGTTCTTTACGCTCGACCGGGTCGGCAACACCCCGGCGCGGTTTTTGCTCGACAAGCTGAAGTGGATGAACGGGCAGTACCTGAAGCGAAAGACGCCGGCGGAGCTCGCGGCGCTGGCGCGGCCGTTCCTCGCGGCGGCGGGCTACCCGCTCGACGGGGTGACGGACGCGTGGCTGGAGTCGCTGGTGAAGCCGTACACGGAACGGATGGAGACGCCGGCGAAGTTCGCGCAGGACGCCCGGTTCTTCTTCGTCGATGCGGTGGCGTACGACCCCAAGGCCGTGGCGGAGGTGCTGAAGAAGGAGGGCGCGAAGGGGCGGTTGGAGAAGGCGCGCGCGGCGCTGGCGGCGCTGCCGGCTTTCGAGGGGCAGGCGATCAACGACCTTCTCAAGGCGCTCACGGCGGAGCTGGGCTGCAAGATGCAGGACCTGGCCCAGCCGGTCCGGGTCGCCGTGAGCGGCGGCAAGGTCAGTCCCCCCATCCACGACACCCTCGTCGTCCTCGGCCGCGAGAAGACCCTCCGGCGGATCGACGAGGCGCTGAAGCTGGCCTAGATCCCCGGATGCGTGAGCATGTATCAGCTATTCAATAAGACCGCAGGTCCTCCGGGTGCATGAAGGAGCGGCGCGTCGTGCCCTCCGTGCCTCCGTGGTTTGTCCGACTTGCCCGGACTCGAGCGCGGGGCCGGCTCTGGGGCCTTGGGGCCCTCCTGACGCTGGCGGCCCTCCTGTTCTATCGCTTCGGCAAGCCGCTCTGGAAACCGATGGCGGAACGCGTGAACGCGTCACGGACCGTCGCGACCGTCCTCCGCGACCTCGGCCCGGCCGCCGAGGGCCGTCTCGCCCCGCTCTTTGCGAAGGCCGGCGCCCCCTTTCCGCCCTCCCGACTCGCCCTGCTCGGCTTCAAGGCCGAGAAGCGCCTCGAGGTCTGGGCCGGTGTGGCCGACGGCCCCTGGCGTCACATCCGCGACTACCCCCTCCTCGCCGCCAGCGGCGGCCCCGGGCCCAAGCTCCGCGAGGGGGACGGCCAGGTCCCCGAGGGCCTCTACCGCGTCGAGCTCCTCAACCCGCGGAGCCGCTACCATCTTTCCCTCCGCCTCGACTACCCGAACGCCTTCGACCGGGAGATGGCGCGGCGCGACGGCCGGACGGACCCCGGCGGCGACATCTATATCCACGGCCGGTCGGTCTCGATCGGCTGCCTGGCGGTGGGGGACGAGGCCGTCGAGGAGCTCTTCGTCCTGGCGGCCCGGACGGGGCTCCCGAACGTCCGGGTGATCCTGGCTCCGGCCGACTTCCGCGCGGACCCGGCCGCCGCGGGCCGTCTCCGCGAGCCGGCGTGGGTCGACGCGCTGTATGCTGCGATCCACGCGGAGCTGGGGGTTTTTCGGCCGCAGCCCGGCCCCCCCGGAAAATAATCCGTGTAATCCGTGCCAATCCGTGTAATCTGTACTACTAATCTTCAAATCCTTGCCGCCGCGAGAAGAAAGTATGCCGCCAAGATCGCCAAGGTGAACGGAGAGGACGCCAAGGTGTTGTTCTTGGCGTTCTTTTCGTGCCTCTTGGCGCCCTTGGCGGC
>CAYUME010000239.1:0-7176 GCA_964445475.1 uncultured Planctomycetia bacterium | reverse complement strand
CATACAGGCCATTTCCGAGTCCGCGTGATTCACGGGAGGAAGTCCCCCCTGCCTGTGTTGCGAAAGCCCGCGCGGCTGCGCCCCGGCTCGCCGCGCGGCGAGGGGACAGCCGGATCGCGTGTTTTTCGGGGCCCCCACCCCGAAAAACACGCGATGTATGCCCTCCGCCGGGAAATCCTTTGGCGCAAGGGGGGGCCGTCATGGTGACATGCGCCCGCCGTCCCCTCCCGTCCCACGTCCTTCCCGCTTGCTCCCCTCCGGAGCGGGCTGTTTTGATTCACGGCCTTCCGGCGTGACGCGCGTCGCCTTACGGCCGGACCGCCTTCCGGCAGGTCTCGCACGTCGCGGCCCCGCCGCAACCGGCCTGCTTCGCCCCCAGCGTTTCCGTGATCTTCCGCTTCAGCGCCGCGATCTCCACCTCGGTGGGCTCCCGACGGAAAAAGTGCAGGACCTCCCCGACGACCGTCTCGGTGCAGATCGGCTTGAAGACCGGGCTCTCCGCATTGTGGCACGTCAGGCACGTGTCGAAGGCCGGCTCGATGTCGATCTCGCCTGGCGGGATCTTGACGACCGGCTCGTCGGAGATGTCGTACACATCGTCTTTCCCGGCCTCGTTCCCGCTCCGCTTCGACACGTGGCAGTACTTGCACTTGCAGGCCCCGATGAACTTCGTCCATGGCGGGGCGCGTGGGTCTTGCGCGCTCCTGCGGGCCTCCACCCGCCGGGCGCGCGCCGCATTATGGGTGGCGACCCTCCGTCGGCGCCGATATAATCCCCCTGCCGCGCCGCCGGCGCACGGCCGGCGCTGGAGGGCCGAGGATGACCGACCCCGTTCCCCCACGCTCCCCCCGCACCCGCGTCAACATCCTCATCGTCGTTCGCATCCTCGTAATTACGGGCCTCCTGACAGTCGCATACCGCCCGGAGGCCATCGTCCGCCTCGTCGCCCTCCTCCCGCCGGCCCTGGCCGTCCTCGCCCTCGCCCTGGCCGTCATTGAGGCCCGCGGGGACCGGGTGTGGGCGCGGCCGGCGCTCCTCGTTGCCGACCTTCTCACGCTCGCCGGCATCGTCACCCTCCTCGGGAACCATCCCGGCGCGCACGCGACCGATTTCTACCTCGTCGTCCTCTACGTCGTGCTCATCGGCGCGGGGGCGCCGGGGCTGACCGGCCCGCTGGCGGCGGCCGCGGTGGCCGCCGGGGCCCAGGCGATTGCCGCGTACGGCGACCTGCGCTTCGAGGGGCTCGTCTCCGCCCCCTTCCTCCTCCGCACGGCCTTCCTCGCCGTCAGCGCCGTCCTCCTCGGCGTCCTCGCCCGCGAGGCCGAGCGCGAGCGGCAGGCCCTCCACGCCTCCCGCCGCGAGCTCTCCGCCCGCATCGCGGACCTGAGCGGGTTCCTCGACGCCATCCTCCAGGGCGTCCAGACCGGCGTCCTCGTCGTCCACGCCGACGGGCGGGTCGCCCTCTGCAACCGACGGGGGTCGGAGCTGCTGGGCTCCCCGCCCGGCGGGCTGGTCGACCGGCCGCTGCGCGAGGCGGCTTGGCTCGAGCCGCTGCAGCGGATCCTGGAGGCCCCGCCGGGGGAGACGGACCGGCCGGAGCTGGCGCTCGCCCGCCCCGACGGCACGACCGTCGAGCTCGGCCTCGGCCTCTCCCCGCTGGCGGCGGCGTCGGACCGGCCGGCGGGGACGATCGTCGTCTTCCAGGACATCACGCCGATCAAGGAGTACCAGCGCCGTCTGCTCCGGCAGGAGCGCCTCGCGGCGGCGGGGCGGATCGCGGGGGGCGTCGCCCACGAGTTCGGCAACCTGCTCGGGGGGCTCCGCAGCCACGCCGAGTTCGCCCTGCTCGACGGCCGTCCGGAGGAGCTGCGCGAGGCCGTCGAGATCGTCGCCCGCAACATCGACCGCGCCCTCCTCATCGTCCGCAACCTCCTCGCCTTCTCCCGCCCCGCCCCGCCCCGCCCGGAGCCCTGCGACGCCGGCCGCCTCCTCGACGAGGCCCTCGCCCTCCTCGAGCACGACTTCCGGCACCAGAAGATCGACGTGGCGCGGGACGTCGCCGGCGGCCTCCGCGTCACGGGCGACCCCGGCCAGATCCGGCAGGTCTTCGTCAACATCCTCCTCAACGCCCGCCACGCCCTGCCCGGCGGCGGCACGCTCCGGGTCGGGGCCCGGCGCGACGGGGACCGCGTCCGGATCGCCTTCGCCGACTCCGGCCCCGGCATCCCCCCCGAGGTCCGCCCCCACCTTTTCGAGCCCTTCTTCACGACGCGGACGGGCGACGATGTCAACCCGCCCGGCTCCGGCCTCGGCCTGGCCATCAGCCGCGACATCGTCCGGGGGCACGGCGGGGAGATCGCGGTCGAGAGCGAGCCGGGAAAAGGCGCCACGTTCATCGTGACGTTCCCGGCTGCGGAGAACCGCGATGGAACGACGGGAACGCAGAATTGAGAGTTGAGCATGCGGATTTCGCGGATTGGCCCGCAGATCACGCGGAACACGCGGATCCTAATCCGCGGAATCGTTGAATCAAACGGACACGCGAGCCCTTCATGCCCGAGACCCTGAAACACCGCATCCTGGTCGTCGACGACGAGCCCGTCATGGGCTCGAGCCTGGCGAAGTACCTCGCCGCGTGGGGGCACGAGCCGGTCCTGGCCGCCACCGTCGCCGAGGCCCGCGCCGCCTTCCGCCCCGGCGCCTTCGCCGCCGTCCTCCTCGACCTCCGCCTTCCCGACGGCGACGGCGTCTCCCTCCTGCGCGCCCTCCGCGAGGAGGACCCCGACGTCCCCGTCCTCATGATGTCGGCCTACGGGACGGTCGAGGCGGCGGTGGAGGCGGTGAAGGCGGGGGCGGTGGACTTCGTCACCAAGCCGGTCCAGATGGCCCACCTCCGCCACCTGCTGGGCCGGGCCCTGGAGGCGGCGGGGATCCGGAGGGAGGTCCAGGAGCTCCGCCGGTTTGCCGACCAGCGGACGTCGTTCGGGGACCTGATCGGCGCCTCCCCCGCCATGCGGGAGGTCTACCGGCTCATCGAGAAGGTGGCCGCCGTCGACGCGTCGGTGCTGATCCGGGGGGAGAGCGGGACGGGCAAGGAGCTGGTGGCGCGCGCCATCCACGTCGCCAGCGGCCGGCGCCAGGGCCGCTTCGTCGCCGTCAACTGCGCCGCCGTCCCCGAGGGCCTCATCGAGAGCGAGATCTTCGGCCACGAGAAAGGCGCCTTCACCGGCGCCGTCGCCCGCAAGATCGGCTTTCTCGAGCAGGCCGGCCGCGGCACCTTCCTCCTCGACGAGGTCAGCGAGGCCTCCCTCGCCTTCCAGGCCAAGCTCCTTCGCGTCCTCCAGGAGCGCACCGTCGTCCGCGTCGGAGGAAGCGAGCCGGTCGCCGTCGACGCCCGCATCCTCGCCGCCACCCACCGCGACCTCGCCGCCGAGGTCCGGGCCGGCCGGTTCCGTGAGGACCTCTTCTACCGCATCCACGCCGTCCCCCTCCCGATCCCCCCGTTGCGGGAGCGGACGGAGGACATCCCCCTGCTGGCGGAACACTTCCTGGCGGAGACGGCCGGGCGGGAGGGGAAGAAGGCGCCGGTGCTGGCCCCCGAGGCCGTCGTGGCCCTCCTCCGGCACCCGTGGCCCGGCAACGTCCGGGAGCTCCAGCACGTCCTGGAGCGCGCCCGCGTCCTCGACACCGACGGGCGGATCGGCCTGGAGGACCTGCCCGAGCCGTTCCGGGCGGAGCCGGCGACGGCCGTCTCCCGGCCGGGGTCGCCCCCGGATGCCGGCGCGATCCGCCCCTTGAGGGAGGCCCGCGAAGATTTCGAGAAGGAGTACCTTGTCTCCCTCCTGCGCGCCCACAAGGGCAACGTGACGGAGGCAGCCCGGAAGGCCAAGCTCGGCCGGGCCTCGCTGCACGAAAAGCTGCGCCGCCATGACATCGATCCAGATCGGTTCAGGGGGTGAAACGGGCGACCTGTTTGCAGGACACCGTACGGAATACAGGACATTTTGTTGCATTTTAATTGCATTGCGTCGTATACTTTTTCTTGCCTGTTGCAAGCCAATCAAATAGAAGGGGATGCAATTAGCCTTGAGGGCGATGAATCCTGGCTTTGGCACCCGGATTGCTTTATACCCAGTCGGATGGCAACCGGGAAGACCGCCATTCACGGTGCAAGCGGGAGGCCTGATATGAGATTGAGAATCAACTGGAAGCGGCGCGGGGCTTGCCGAGTCGATCGGACCGGGCGCCGACACCCCGGCAAGGAGGGCTTTTCCATCGTCGAGCTCGTCATCGCCATTGCGATCCTGGCCACCGCGCTGATGGGCATCGTCTCCCTCTACATCCAGACCGTTGCCCTCTCCGAGCTGAACCGGGAGATGCAGATCGCCTCCTTCGCGGCCCAGCAGAAGCTGGAGGAGATCCGGGGGATTTCCTTCGAGCTGCTCCCCGTGAGCTATCCCGCGTTCACCCCCGTCCGTTTCGACATCCCCGGCCTCGAGCCGCTCCCGCCCGACACCCGGACGGGGACGGTGATCGTCGACTACACGAACCCCGACCTGTTGACGGTGACGGCCCAGGTGCGCTGGCGGGGGATCCGGGGCGACTCGACGATCCCCCCGATGACCACGATGATCAGCCGATAGGGAGAACGCCATGAAGACGCCGCACGCGCCCTTCGCCCCCGCCGTCCGCGGCCGCCCTCGCGCGGTGAGCGGCATGTCGCTCGTCGAGATGCTCGTCGCCTCCGCCATGCTGCTCATCGTCATCGGCGCGGCGCTGCACATCATGATCACCGGCCAGACGGCCTTCAACCACCAGAACCTCGTCTCGACCCTCCAGGACCGGGGGCGCCGGTACCTCGAAGAGATCGCCCGCGAGATCTCCGCGGCCGACGGGGCCTCCCTTTCCATCCTCAACGAGCACACCGAGCTGCGCTTCCAGGTCCCCGTGGACTACGACAAGGACGGGGACGTCCTCCAGGCGGACGGCAAGACCATCGAGTTCGGCGCCCGGTTCAACAACACCCCCTATCCCGGCTACCTGGTCCGCTACCGCTTCGTCTGGGGCGGCAAGATGCCCTGCGAGTACTGCGACCGGCTCGACTACAACAACAACGGCCGGATCGACGCCTATTTCCGCCAGGGGAAGATTGTCCGCGAGGTCATCACCCCTACGGGCGCCGTCCTGATGAACTCCACCCAGGACTTTGCCCAGGACGTCATCGTCAAATACTACCCGCAGGATGGCGACGTGAACGGCGACTACAAGAACGACCCCCTCTTCACGCGGATCAGCGGGTTCGACGCGATGGGCAACCCCGTCGAGAACACGATGAACGGGAACCAGCTCCTCGTGAACGCCTGGATCATGAAGCTGGACGAAAAGCGGTTTCCGGTGATCCTCAACTTTCGGACGTCGTTCCGCCTGAGAAACGTCAAGTGAGATCCCCCGGGTCGGTTCCCGAAAGGAGGCGGTCCATGAGATGCATCGAGTCGCAGCGCGGGTCGGCCCTGCTTATCATCACGATCCTGGTGGTGGTCCTCGCCGGCCTGGCCGGGGCCTTCCTGACCACGACCTGGACGGAGCACCAGGCCACCATGTTCACGGAATCGGAGATCCAGTGCCGCCAGGCCGCCGCCTCCGGCCTCGACCGGGCGCGCCGGCTCCTCTTCGAGATCCGGGACAAGGGGGACAAGTGGAACGACGCCCTCTCGCGCACGCACTACCTCATCATGCAGAGCGGGTACACGACCGGCGACTCCCCCAATACAGCCCGGGCGGGACCTCCTACTACCAGGACATGGTCGCCCGGAGCACGGCCCAGCCCGCCTCGACCGCCACCAACGTACCCCCCGAGATGTTCTTCGGGCAGAGCTTCGTCAACGGCGACGTCGTCTACAACTCCATCCTCGCCGACGACGGCGACGGGGACGGGGATCCGATCCAGGACAAGAACGACCAGGTGATCGTCTTCGTGACCGTCGCCACGCCCGCCCAGGTCGAGCCCGGCACGGCCCGGCGGATCCTCGGCGTCTACCGCGCCGTCGTCTACTACCTCCCGCCGAACTTCGTCCCGAACTACGCGATCATCGTCAACGGCAACCTGCACATGGGCGGCAGCCCTTCCATCCAGGGCCTCATGGGCTCCGTCCATACCAACGGCGACCTGGACATCAACGGCGGCACGAACATGGTCATCAGCACGCAGGGATCGGCCACCGGTAACATCGTCCTCACCGGTACTCCGCCCACTCCTAGCGGCGGCTGGGCCCCCAACGCAGCCCCCGTCCCCATCCCCCGCCTCGACCCGAAAGAGCACATCGCCACGGCGACCTACATCCTGGCGAAAGACGGCAACAGCTACAACAACACCACGTCCCCCCGGACGCTCATCGGCTCCGGCACATGGGCCGGTTTCACCTGGGACGGCAGCAAGAACACCTGGGACAAGAAGAACAACACGGTGCCCCCGCCTGGCGCGATCTACATCGACGGGAGCGTCGAGATCAACGGCGGGGGGACGGCCGCCACCCCCTGGCGGACGACCCTGCTGGTGAACGGGAACATCGGCATGGAAGGGAACCCCTTCCTCGTCCCCTATCTCCCCGGCGTCTCCATGATGGCCTTTGGCGATATCCGGCTTCGCGGGACCCCCGCCTCCTTCCCCGACGTCAACGGCCTCATCGCGACGCACGAGCAGATCGACATCTCGGGCACCCCCCGCTTCCGCGGCTCCGTCCTCGCCGAGGACGTCGGGGACGCCTTCGACCTCGTCACCACCTCCAGCCGGGCCGGCACGGAGGACTTCCTGGACATCAACGGCAACTTTTAGCTCACGTACGACTGGGACCTGTCGACCGTCCGCGTCGCCGGCGCAACTACGCCGGTGAGCAACCCTGCGTTCGATGTCACGCCGGCGCGCCTCGTGACGGGTATCGTCACCGAACGCGGCGTCGTCGCCCCCGGCGAACTGGGCTCACTGTTTCCCGAGCAGCGACGCGCCGCATGAATGCGCAAGGCCGCTCCGAAGCGCTCATCCCCGAGCGCGCGCAGCGCGGAGGGTTGCCCAGTGAATGAACGACCGGATGACAGCATCACGCTGCGCGAGGCGGTGATCGCGACCGCGCGCGCGATGAACGCGAGCGGCATCAACGTCAACAAGTCCGGGAATGTCTC
>CAYUME010000238.1:0-7181 GCA_964445475.1 uncultured Planctomycetia bacterium | reverse complement strand
GTAGACCTCCCAGGGGCCTGGCGCTGGCGTACGCAGGCCCTGACGCACCACCTTCACGTCGCCGAGGCGCACGGCCACCTGCCCACCGTATTCGGGGAACACCCAGACCATCGGGCGCCGCGTCGGCAACCTGCTGACGGTCGGCATCTTCCAATCCAAGATCTTCCGCGACTCGATCGCCGGCCCCATGCACGCCGCGATCTTCTGGGGATTCATGATCCTCGGCGCGGGCACCACCGAGATGCTGATCGAGGGCGTGATCCCCTCGTTCAGCTACGCGGACTTCCTCCCGCTGCAGGTCTACTGGCTCTACGTGGCCAGCCAGGAGGCGTTCGGCGCGATCGTGCTCGCCGCGGTCGGGATGGCGCTCTTCCGCCGCATCACCAAGCGCGTGAAGCGGCTCATGGGCAAGGAGACGCACCCGAACGATCCGCTGCTGATCCTCTCGTGGATCGGCGCGCTGATGGTCACGATGTTCCTCGCGAGCGCGTTCCAGATCGCCGCCGAGCCACTGCAGCTCGCGGGGATGCGGCCGGTGAGCTACCCGCTCGCGGTCGGCCTCGTGAACGTCGCGCTCGTGCCCTGGTTCCCGTCGCCGATCTTCATGCACGAGCTCTTCTGGTGGGCCCACGCCCTCCTCGTGCTCGGCTTCCTGAACTACCTGCCGTACTCCAAGCACCTGCACGTGGTCGCGTCACTCCCGAACGTCTACCTCTCCAACACGAGCGGGCCCGGGCCGGTCGGGGGGAGGCGCGGCGTCGCCGGCGGCCGGCGCGCCGGGGGTCGCCGCGCCGGCCGCGGGCCTCGGGAGCCGGTCGCCGGGGGCCGCCGCGCGCGCGGCGCCGGCGTCCTTCCGTGCATCCCGGCCGCCGGGACCCGACCGGGTCCAGAGCGCGCCGACCGTCACGCCGAGCCCCGCGGCGACGAGGGCGGCCACGACAATCAGCGGGGTGCGGGAGCGGCGCCGCGGCAGGGCGCGCCGCACGCGGCTGACCCGCGCCCCGCGGCCGCCCGCAGGCGGCGTCCGGGCGGCCGCGGGACGGACCGGTTGTCCCGGGGCCTTCCGTTGTTCGCGGTGTTCCGCCATGCCTCACCCCATCCGAAGGCCGCCGGAGACGTTCAACACGGTCCCCGTCATGTACCCGGCCCGTTCCGAGGCAAGGAAGAGGACCGCGTTGGCGATCTCCTCCGGCTCGCCGATGCGCGCCATCGGAATGCGCGCGAGGTAGGTCTCCTTCTTCGACTCCCACCCCGAGGCCACCATCTCCGTCAGGACCATCCCCGGGGCGACCGCGTTCACGCGGATGCCCCGGCCCGCCGTCTCGCGGGCGAGGGAGACGGTCAGGGAGACCAGGGCTCCCTTGCTGGCGTCGTACGGCAGGTGGCCCGACGTGGAGCCGAGGAAGGCGGAGGCCGTGGCGACGTTGACGATGGCGCCGCGCCGGCCCGCGGCCAGCCAGCGGCGGACCAGCTCGCGGCTGAGCAGGAAGGGCCCCGTCACATTCGTCGCGAAGGTCCGGTCCCACTCCTCCCGGCTGTAGCCCGTGGCCGGGCCGGACGGGCACCGGGCCGCGTTGTTGACGAGGAGGTCGGAGGGACCGAAGCGCCGCTCCAGCGCGTCGAGCAAGGCAAGGACGTCGCCCTCGGAGCCGACGTCGCCGGGGAGGGGTTCCGCCTCGCCGCCGCGCGCGGCGATCTCCCGCGCCACCGCCTCCGCCGCGTCGCGGTGCGCCCGGTAGTTCACGCCCACCCGGGCCCCCTCCGCGCCGAAGGCCAGGGCGATCGCCCGCCCGATCCCGCGCGAGGCGCCGGTCACCAGGACGACTTTGCCCGTCAAGCCGAGATCCATAGGGCCCTCCGGGGATGTCCGCGCCCGGCCCGTGCCGGCTTGATACCACGGGGGCAGCGCCGTGAAAAGAAAATCGCGCGCCTACGGGACCAGCACGACCCGCAGCGCCTCCCCGCGCTGCATCAGGTCAAACGCATCGTGAACCCGGTCGAGCCCCATCCGGTGCGTCACGAGGCGGTCGAGAGGCAGGGCCCCGTCCCGCATCAGGTCGAGCGCCCGGCGGACGTGGGCTGCCGTCGAGTCGCTGCTCCCGATGACGCGCAGCTCGCCGTAGTGGATCCGCCGGCTGTCGAGCGCGATCGCCGCCTTCCCCTCGGGGAGCGAGGCGAAGAGGCAGACCGTCCCGCGCTTGCGGACCAGGGCGAGGGCGTCCTCCTGAGGCTTCGCCGCCGGCGCGGCCACGATCGCCACGTCCGCCCCCGCGCCCCCCGTCGCCTCCCGGACGACCGCCGCCAGGTCCTCCGCCGCGGGATCGACAAGCCGGTCCATCCCGAAGCCTTCCGCCTGCCGGAGCCGGGCCCCGTTCACCTCCGCGAGGACGACCGTGCGGGCGCCGAAGGCGCGGGCCACGCAGGCGTTGATCAGCCCCATCGGGCCGGCGCCGACGACGACCACGGTGTCGCCAGGCCGGACGTCGCATCGCTCACAGGCGTTCACCGCGCAGCTGACCGGCTCGGCCAGCGCGGCGTGGACGGCGGGGAGGTCGGGAGGGGCCTTCACGACGTGGTCGTTCCGCACGGCGCGCGCCGGGAGGGCGACGGCCTCCGCCATCCCCCCGGGGTAGACGAACCCCATGGGGGCGAGGTCCGCACAGAGGTTCGGCCAGCCCCGCCGGCAGTAGGCGCAGGCCCCGCACGAGACCGACGTGGCCATGACGACGCGTTCCCCCGGGGCGAACCCCCCGGCGCCCGCGCCGACGGCCTCGATGACCCCGGCGAACTCGTGGCCCATCACGATCGGCGGCCGGAGGCGCGGGTTCCCGGACCGGGAGGCCTTCAAGTCCGACCCGCAGACGGCGCAGGCCTCGACGCGGACGAGAAGCCCGCCCGGCTCGCAGGCCGGCCGCGGGACCCGCTCCACGCGGACGTCTCCCGGGGCGTGGTAGACGACCGCCCTAATAGGCTCCGTCATGCGCGGGGGCTCCGTCCAGGACCGCCTCGGTGGACGCGACGCCGAGCCGGCGGCAGCCCTGCGCCAGGTATCCGACGGCGGTCTTCCAGTCGCGGATCCCGCCCGAGGCCTTCACGCCCATCGTCTTCCCCACCGTCTTCACCATGATGTCGATGACCGCGGGCGTGGCCGGCCCGTCGCCGAAGCCGGTCGAGGTCTTCACGAAATCGGCCCCGGCCGCCTCCGCGATCCGGCAGGCCTCCGCCACCTGCTCCGGCGACAGGTAGCAGGTCTCGAGGATGACCTTGACGAGGACGCCCGTCGGCTTCGCCTCGCGGACGACGGCCTCGATGTCGCGGCGGACGTGGTCGCGGTCGCCGGAGAGGAACTTGCCGACGTTCATGACCATGTCGAGCTCGGCCGCCCCGTCCTCGATGGCGAGTCGGGCCTCCAGGGCCTTGACCTCCGGGCGGCTGGCGCCGTGGGGAAAGCCGACGACGACGGAGGGGCGGCAGGCGCTGCCCTGGAGCCGCTCCGCGGCGAGCCGCGCGTCCGTCGGCCGGACGCAGAAGCTCGCGACGCCCCGGGCGGCACACATCGCCGCGTGCCTCACGATGTCGGCGTCCGTCGCGAACGGCTTGAGGACCGCATGGTCGATCGTCCGGGCGACCTGCTCTGTCGTGTACATCGGAGACGTCCTCCGTGCGTGTGTCAGCAACGGACGGCGCGGCGGATGTGGCCGCGCCGCCCGTTGCCAAGCGTGCCCCGCGGGGTGCGCGCAGCGCATCCCGCGGGGCACGCGCTAGTGCATCTCCCGTCCGCCCGTCACGTTGATCGCCTGGCCGGTCATGTAGTCCGCCCCCGGGGAGGCGAGGAAGAGCGTGACCGCCACCACGTCCTCGATCCGCGCCAGGCGCTTGAGCGGGATCTTCGACGTGAACTTGCGGACGACCTCCTCGCGCGGCAGCTTCAGGTTCTCGATGTAGCCGGCCGAGACGTTCTTCCAGACCCCCGTGTGGTCCGTGATCCCCGGACAGAGGCAGTTGACCGTGATCCCGTCGTCCGCCAGCTCGAACGCCAAGGCCTGGGTGAGACCGAGGATCGCGGCCTTCGCGGCCGAGTAATGGCTCATCAGAGCCGACCCCGTCTTGCCGGATTTCGAAGAGAAGTTGACGATCTTCCCGTACCGGGAGGCCTTCATGAGGGGAACGACGTGCTTTATATAAAGGAAGGAGCCGCGGCAGTTGACGGCAAACATCCGGTCCCACTCCTCCACCGTCAGGTCCTCGACCTTTCCCTGCCCGACGATGCCGGCGACGTTGACGAGGACATCGATCCGGCCGCCGAGCGCCTCCCGGGCGGCCTCGACCACCCGGCGAACGGGCTCCTCGGCGGTGACGTCGGCAGCCAGGCCGCGGCACAAGGGGCCCTTTCCGGCCAGCTCCGCCACGGCGGCGTCCACCGCGGGCTGCGCGTAGTCCGAGAGGAAGACCTTCGCCCCCGCTCCGAGGAAGCCCGCGGCGATCCCCTGGCCGATCGCCCCCGCCGCGCCCGTCACCAGCGCCGTGCGTCCCGAGAAATCCATGACCGGCTCCCGAACAGGAACAGAATTGCGAGCCCCCGTGTCGCGCACGGCTCAGACGCGCATCACGCTCACCCGGTACTCCTCCAGCCGCGCGCGGCCCGCGTCGTCCAGCCCGGTGTCCGTGATCAGGAGCGACACGCGCTCCAGGGGGAACATGCGCGCGAAGCCCGCCCGGCCATGCTTGGACGAGTCGGCAAGCAGGATCACCTGGTCCGCCTGCTCCGCCATGGCCTTGGCGACCTCGGCTTCCTCGACGAGGTGGGCGGTCACGCCCCGCTCCGCCGAGTAGCCGTCCGTCCCGACGAAGACGTAGCGGGCATGGAACTGCCGGAGGGCCCCGATCGCAACGGGTCCGACGACTCCCTCCATCTCCGGCCGGAACTCGCCGCCCGCCAGCGTCACCGTCACGGCGGGATTGGCGCGGACGTGCGGAAGAAGCAGGGTGGAGGTGGTGACCAGGTGCACGTCGCGCTTGCCGAAAAGATGGCGCGCGACCAGAGCGGTCGTCGTCCCCGCCACGATCATCACGCGGTCCCCGTTCCGGATCAGGCCGGCGGCCGCCTTCGCGATCCGGTTCTTCTCCTCCGCCCTGAGCGCCTGCCGGTCCCGGATGCTCGGATGAAAGGCCGGTCTCGCCCCGCCACGTCCGACGATCATCAGGCCCTGCGCGGCCAGCTTCTTGAGGTCTTTTCGGATCGTGACGGCCGAGACGCCGAGCCGGCGGCTCAACTCCGCGGGGGATACTGACGACCCGTCGGCCAGGAGACGCAGGATTTCCTTTTCGCGCACATCCGTGGAAGCCATACGTGGTTTCCATATAATTATATATATGTTTCGATATGCTTATACACATGATTCCATTTTATTTCAATAGAAAAATAATCGAATATAAGGGGAATGGGGGACGAAATATTGATATTTAATAATCCGCGTGCCGTCGGTTGACTTGCTAGAATCCCTTGTCTTCAACCAGTAGAATGTCGCGCGTCGGCCCGGCCGAATCCCGGAGGCCCCATGCGCATGCCCCGCCCCGTCTGGATGACCGCCCTGCTCGCGCTCGCGGGAGCGGCGGCCGCGGAGGACGTCGCCGTCAACCGGAAGGACGACGGCTACCGCGGCATCTGGTACATGAACCAGCCCTCCGGCGACGAATACGTCTTCAAGTACAGCGGCGGCCTGGGGACCTACTGCGCCAAGCACCGTCCCCTGGCCGTCTACTGCCCGGCGGCGGACAAGACGTTCTTCTGCTACGGCGGCACCGCCGAGGGGTCCCATCGGCGGCACACCCCGGACGACCTGGCACGCAGCGGCCAGTTCGACCGCCGCCGCCCGGGATTCCTCCTCCACATGGTCTCCTACTTCGACCACAAGACCGGCCTCGTCCCGCGTCCCACGATCCTCCTCGACAAGGAGACCGCGGACGCCCACGACAATCCCGTGATCAGCGTGGACGACCGGGGGTTCCTCTGGATCTTCTCGACCTCCCACGGGACCTCCCGCCCGTCCTACATCCACCGCAGCACGGCCCCCTATTCCATCGACGCCTTCGAGCGCGTGCCGGCGACGCGCGCGGAGGGCGGCCAGGACGTCCCGATCACCAACTTCTCCTACATGCAGGCCTGGCACGTCCCCGGCCGCGGCTTCCTCGCCTTCTTCACCAAATACAACTTCCCCGTCACCCGGACGAGCTGCTTTATGACGAGCCCCGACGGCGTCCGCTGGTCCGCCTGGCAGCGGCTGGCCGCGTTCGGGGAAGGCCACTACCAGGTCAGCGAGGTGGCCGCGGACCGTGCCGGGGTCGCCTTCAACTACCACCCCCCGAAAAAAGGCGTCAACGGGCGGACGAACCTCTACTACCTCGAGACCCCCGACGGCGGGGCGACCTGGCGGACGGCGGACGGCCGTGCCGTCGGGATCCCCCTCACGGCGACGGAGTCCCCCGCCCTCGTCCGCGACTACGCGCGCGAAGGCCTCAACGTCTACATGAAGGACCTCGCCTTCGACCGCGACCGCCGGCCGGTCGTCCTCTACGTGACCAGCCAGGGCTACGCGTCCGGCCCGGAGAACGGCCCGCGCGTCTGGACGACGGCCCGCTGGACGGGGGCCGCCTGGGAGATCCGCGCGGGGATGCGCTCGGACAACAACTACGACACGGGCGCCCTCCACATCGAGGACGACGGCACGTGGCGGGTGATCGGCCCGACGGAGCCGGGGCCGCAGCCCTTCAACCCCGGCGGCGAGCTGGCGATGTGGACGAGCGGTGACCGGGGGGCGACGTGGAAGAAGGCGCGGCAGATGACGTCCGGCAGCGCGCGGAACCACACCTACGCCCGCCGGCCCGTCAACGCCCACCCCGGCTTCTGCGCCCTCTGGGCCGACGGGCACGGCCGGCAGCCCTCCGAGTCGCGGCTCTATTTCTGCGACAAGGCGGGGACGGTCTACCTCCTGCCGCCGGAGATGACGGGGGAGTTCGAAAAGCCGTCGGTCGTGAAGTGACGCTCACCAGGCAGGGATTCGCTTCACTCATCCCTGCCTGGCTCGCTGTGCAACACACGGGGCGGCATACAACCGCCGCACCGTGTGTTGCATGCCGCGGGTGGGGCTTCCAACCCCACCCGCGGACTATATCCCCCGCCT
>CAYUME010000237.1:2921-7189 GCA_964445475.1 uncultured Planctomycetia bacterium | reverse complement strand
GAAGTCGAACCCGGTCCGCGCGAAGGAGCTGCTCGAGACGGCCCAGCAGGGGGTTCGCGCCCGCTACGCGCTCTACGAGTCGCTCTCGAAGATGACGATCGGCGTCTCCGAGGCGGCGGCCCAGGCGGCCGCCGCCGGGGCGCTCCCGGCGTAGCCGTTTCCGTCGCGTGCTGGGTCGTGCGCGGTCTCGGCCGGGTTGCGGGTTTCGTTCCTGCAGAAGGAGTCCCCCGTGGACCTGACCACCCCGTACCTGAAGCTCAAGCTCCCCCATCCCGTCGTCGTCGGCGCCTCCCCGGTATCGGACAACCTCGACTCGGTGAAGCGCTGCGCGGAGGCCGGCGCCGCCGCCATCGTCATGCACTCCCTCTTCGAGGAGCAGATCCGCCTCGAGCAGGAGGCCGCCCTCCGCGATACCGAGCCGCACGAGGAGTCCTTTGCCGAGGCCCTTTCCTACTTCCCGAAGCCCGAGGAGTACCGGCTCGGGCCGGACCAGTACCTCGAGCAGATCGGGAAGGTCAAGGAGGCCTGCGGCCTCCCCGTCATTGCCAGCCTCAACGGCGTCACCGCCGCCGGGTGGGTCGACTACGCCAAGAAGATACAGCAGGCCGGCGCCGACGCGCTGGAGCTGAACGTCTATTTCCTCGCGACCGATCCGGCCCGGACCGCCGACCGCATCGAGCAGCGGACCCTCGACTTGGTCCGCGCCGTCAAGCGCGCCGTCGCCATCCCCGTGGCCGTGAAGCTCTCGCCCTTCTTCTCGTCCCTCGCCCACTTCGTCGCCCAGCTCGACCTGGCGGGCGCCGACGGGGTCGTCCTCTTCAACCGGTTCTATCAGCCGGACTTCGATCTCGAGAAGCTCGAGGTGACGCCCACGCTCCACCTCTCCGACTCCTCGGAATTGCTCCTCCGACTCCGCTGGCTGGCGATCCTCTCCGGAAAGGTGAAGGCGTCGCTGGCGGCGTCGGGCGGCGTGCACACGCCGATGGACGCGCTCAAGGCCGTGATGGCGGGCGCCCACGTCGTGCAGGTCGTCTCCGCCGTCCTCAAGCGCGGCCCGCAGGCCATCCGGGAGATCCGCGAGGGAATGGCGAAGTGGCTCGAGCAGCGCGAGTACCAGTCGATCGACCAGGCCCGCGGGAGCCTCGGTCTCGGGAAGTGCCCCGACCCCGCCGCCTTCGAGCGCGCCAATTACATGAAGATCCTCGCCGGGTGGAAAGCGTAGCACCTGCGGACCGCCCTGGCGCGGGGGGCGCCCCGGTGGACGCCGCAAGGCCATGATGAAAGGCCGCCCATGAAGCCCCGCGCGCTCGCCGACGGCGTCACGATGCTGGCCACCCTCGACTGGGACCGCCGCCTCTTCGACGCCCTCATCCCCCTTCCCGACGGGACCAGCTACAACGCCTACCGGGTGCAAGGACGCGACGCGACGGTGCTCGTCGACACCTCCGACGCCGAGCGCGGCCACGAGCTCCGCGAGGCGCTGGCGACCGGTCCCCGCGTCGATTATGTCGTCGCCCACCACGCCGAGCAGGACCACAGCGGGCAGCTGCCCTGGGTCCTCGAGCGGTACCCGAAGGCCGTCGTCCTCGCCACCGCGCGCGGCAAGACGATGCTCGTCGACCACCTCCGCGTCCCCGAGGCCCGCATCCGCGCCGTGGCGGACGGGGAGACGCTCGACCTCGGCGGGAAGACCCTCGAGTTCCTCCACACCCCCTGGGTCCACTGGCCGGAGACGATGAGCACCTGGCTCCGCGAGGATCGGATCCTCTTCAGCTGCGACTTCTTCGGGTCGCACCTCGCGACGACGGACCTCTTCGTGACGGACGAGGCCCGGGTGATGGAGGCCGCCCGGCGGTACTATGCCGAGATCATGATGCCCTTCCGGAGCGTGATCCAGCGGAACCTCGAGAAGCTGAAGCGGCTGGACATCGCGACGATCGCCCCGAGCCACGGCCCCGCCTACGGCAGGCCGGCGCTCATCCTGGACGCCTACCGGGACTGGGTCTCGGACCGGCTGCGGAGCCTGGTCGTGCTCCCCTACGTCAGCATGCACGGGAGCACGGCGCGGCTGGTGCGCCGGCTGACGGAGGAGCTGTCGGACCGCGGGGTGGCGGTGGAGCCGTTCGACATGACGTCGGCGGACCTCGGGAAGCTGGCGTCGGCGCTGGTGGACGCGGCGACGCTGGTGGTGGGGACGCCGACGGTGCTCGTGGGGCCGCACCCGGCCGTCATCTACGCGGCGGCGCTGGCCAATGCGCTGAAGCCGAAGCTGAGGCACGCCGCGGTGATCGGCTCGTACGGCTGGAGCGGGAAGGCGGTGGAGCAGATCGCCGGGCTCATCCCGGACCTGAAGGTGGAGGTCCTGCCTCCGGTCCTCTGCAAGGGGCTGCCGCAGGAGGCGGACTACCAGGCGATCGCGCGGCTCGCGGAGACGATCGCGGAGAAGCACAAGGCGCTGGGCTTGACGTAAGTGAAACGCCAAGGCGCCAGGGACGCCAAGGACGCGCCAAGACCGATCTCGGGGGAGGGGACATGCGTCGGGCCCGCCGAAATCCATCCTTTCGAGTCAGGCCCTTCATCCACGCCGTTGCCATCCTGCACGCGCTGATGTCCTCCTGTGCGACGCGGGAGGTGCCCGTCTCCGAAAGGCCGGTCACACCGCGGACCCCCGAAGAGCCAACGCGAATGGTTGGGACGACTGAAAAAGGCCGCTCCCATCCCGTTCCTGAGTATCGGGAGGAGGAATATCGGGAGCGACTACAGAGCCTGTTGCTGCGCCATGACCGGGGTGATGACACCGGGTCGATCGCGTTTGTAAGCAGGGATGATGAATTGCAGAGGGAGATCCAGTACTTCAAGGATCACCGCGCGCAGGGGGCTTCAGTCATCGAGTCGATTGTGAGGGCCCTTCCCGTTGTGCCGGACTTGTCGGTTATAACGGGTGTTCCACGGGAGCGATATCGGGAATTCGTACGGGGTACGATGATCCAGTCTTGCCATCCGGAAGCCGAGTCCTTTATTATGGCTTTGACGCGGAACAAAGCGGGGCTGGAAGCCCTGAGTACGTATGAAAAAGAGGACTGGCTGTTTACCCGGGCTTGTATCGTCGCGGGCGAAATGGGGTATACATGGATGGGCGGATTTCTGTATCAGGCCTTGGGACACGAAGACCCCTTTGTGTTTTGCATCGCAGCGGAGGGGCTCGCCAGGATGGGGGAGCGGCGGGCGGTTCCTGTGTGTCTGCAGCTGGCTGAGGCTGAGAAGGAAGCCTTCTATCTGGTCAGACTGATCGGTGTCTTGGGGCTTCTCGCGAAGGAGGAGGACCTCCCGCGCATTCAGGCGCTGCAGGCGCGGTTTGATCAGAACGGGGACGTGCGGGCCGCAATCAACAGGGCGGCGGCTCTCATCCAGGCGCGCGCGAAGGACAGGGACCGGTGACGAGGGATCTTCGGCCAGGTGGAAAACGAAGGCGCATTACGGGTCCGGAATGCCCAGTTGGCGACAGATCTTGATCGCGAGCAGGTCCGCAATCTCGGTGTGCCGGGGAATGGTTGAGGTCCGGGTGGGATCGGCCAAGTTGACGTACCGGCTGTGTTTCGCCCCCTCGCGAAGCAGGCGGCAGCCGCAATGCTCCAGGTGGCGGATCAACTCGCGGCGTTTCATACCTCGATGACTTCCGTCCGCACGCGAGCTTTCG
Organism: uncultured Planctomycetia bacterium; assembly: GCA_964445475.1. Classification (GTDB taxonomy): domain Bacteria; phylum Planctomycetota; class MHYJ01; order CAYUME01; family CAYUME01; genus CAYUME01. The sequence goes on along the minus strand of CAYUME010000237.1, from coordinate 3,492 downwards.
GCAGGCGCCGGAGGTTCACCGGCTCAAGGCTCATCCGGATGGCGTCCTTCAGGTTCTCGCGCGCCTCCTCCAGCGTCGCGCCCTGGGTCAACGCGCCCGGGCAGGAATCGCACCAGGCGACCCACCACTTCCCATCCTTGACGAACGTGGCGCGTGCCTTCATGGCGTCATCCTTTCTGCCGGACGATTCCAGTATAGGAGCGTAAGCGGCAGGGGTCAAGAACGGGGTTTCGGTAGAGACCGGGAACTTGAGGGGCGCGGGATGAATACCGCCTTCTTGCGGGCATGCAACAAACAACGCGGCGGCTGTATGCCGCGCCGTTTGTTGCAAAGCGAGCCCCGAAGGAGTGCGCGTTGCGCACCCTTCGGGGCGAGCGTCAGATCTTCCCGCCCGTGACCAGCCGCGCGAAGTGCTCGAACGACCGGTCGTAGGAAGCCTCGGCGTCCTTCGGGAAGCAGCACCCGGGCAGCTCCCGGTTCCGCAGGTGGTACGCCAGGCAGTCGCAGCACACCCCCTTCCGCGAGCACGGCTCATAGCTGCACGTGCACCGCTTCCGGTTCGCGCCCTGTT
>CAYUME010000237.1:0-2911 GCA_964445475.1 uncultured Planctomycetia bacterium | reverse complement strand
CTGATCGCCGCCGGGCGCGTCGATCCCGGCTTCATGGTGACGCACCGCTTCCGGTTCGAAGCCTGCTTGCACTCCATGTCTCCTCCGTGTGCAAATCCGTGACGGCTTGAAGACCGTGCTCCGCACGGGCCGCGCCGGCGGGGGATTATATCGGGGCGGCACCCCCCGGACGAGTATCAAACGCGCCCGGGTCCGCCGTCCGGCCGCTTATTCTTTACAAAATAGTACACGATTATCCTTGACCCCGGGCGCCGGCGGGGTAAAATGTGAATAGATGTTCACATTGTGCGGAGGCGCCATGACACGGGCGTGGGTCGACACCGGAACGCGGCGGGCCCAGATCGCGGAGGCGGCCCTCGGGCTCATCGCCGAGAGCGGGCTCCGGGGCCTCCGCGCCGGGCCCCTCGCCCGCCGCGCCGGCCTCGTCCCTTCCGGCCTCTACCGCCACTTCGACAGCCTCGACGGCGTCGTCGACGCCGTCCTCGACATGATTCGCGGCCGCCTGATCGCGAACGTCGAGGCCGCCTGCGCCGGCGTCGCGGACCCCGTGGAGCGCCTGCACCGCATTCTCGGCCTTCACGCGCGGCTGATCCGCGAGCACCACGCGCTGCCGCGGATCATCTTCTCCGACGAGGTCTTCGGGGGCGACGCCGCGCGACGCGCCAGGCTCCGCGGGATCCTGCACGACTACGTCACGCGGATCGAGTCGATCCTCCGCGACGGCCAGGCGGCCGGCGCGGTCCGGACGGACGCCGAGGCGCGGACGCTGGCGGTGATGTTCCTCGGGCTGGTCCAGCCCGCGGCGATCCTCGCGGCCCTCAGTGGCGGCGCCTTCGACGCCGAGCGCCACGCGGCGGCGGCCTGGGCGGTCTACGCCGACGCCCTTCGGCCCCGCCCCGCGCGAAAGGGGGCCGGATGATCTGACCCGTCGTTCCCGGGAGTTCGTCGCTGCGCCCTAATGAGACCCGTTGTGTCCTGTATCGGGACCCATTTGCCGGAGGAGCCGCCATGGACGCCCTGACCGTTCTCGTTGACGAGCACCGCGTCATCCTGCAGGTTCTCGACTGTCTCGAGAAGATCGCACGCCAGGCCCGGGATTCGGGGACGCTCGATGCCGCCTCCGCCCGCGACGCGGTCGCGTTCTTCCGCGACTTCGCCGACCGCTGCCACCACGCCAAGGAGGAGGATCTCCTGTTCCCGCTGCTCGAGAAGGAGAAGGGCTTCTCGACGGAGAGCGGCCCGACCGCCGTCATGCGCGCCGAGCACGTCGAAGGGCGCGCCTGCGTCAGCCGGATGGACGAGTCGATCGAAGCGGCCGGAAAGGGGGAGAAGGCGGCCGTCGGGCGATTCGTCGAGGCGGCCGGGGCCTACCTGGACTTCCTCCGGAGCCACATCGGCAAGGAAGACCATTGCCTTTTCCCGAACCTCGGCTACACGCTCAGCGGCGACGACCACCGGCGCCTGATCGCGGCCTACGACGCGGCCGAGGCGCGTCTGGGGGCCGGCGCGCACGGGCGACTGCACGGGATCGCCGACGTCCTCGCCGCGCGATGGGGCGTCGCCAGGGCGCCCGCCGCGGCCGGCACGTGCTGCGGGCATTACGAGTAGGGACTCCTTTCCTGCTTTCGGCGGGCGTGCTATAGGTTCTCTATGACGTCTTGGACCTATACTCCAGCCCAGGACATGCCATGGACCTGACCCCGCAGACGAGGATCCACGACCTGATCGAGGCGCACCCCGGCCTGCTCGATTTCCTGGCGGGATACCGCCCGGAGTTCGCGAAGCTGAGGAACCCGGTTCTCCGGGCAACGCTGGGCCGGGTGGCCACGCTGGAGACGGCCGCCTCGATGGGCGGCGTGCCGGTCGACCGCCTGATCGCCGACCTCCGGCAGGCGATTGCCGCGGCGGCGGGCGGCCCGGCCGCCGCACCCGCCGACCCCGGCCGGCTTGCCGAGCTCAAGGCGATCATCCGAGAGCTCCACGCCGGCGGCGACCCCGACGCCCTCAAGCGCCGCTTCGCCGTCCTCGCGAAGGACGTCGACTCCGCCGGCATCGCCCGGATGGAGCAGCAGCTGATCGACGAGGGGATGCCGCGCCAGGAGATCCAGAAGCTCTGCGACGTGCACGTCGCGATCTTCCAGGACGCCCTCGAACGGGAGCCGGCGACGGATGTCCCCCCGGGGCACCCGTACCGGCTGGAGAACCGGGCGCTGGAGGCGGCGGCTAGCGCGTTGCGGGACCTGGCCGCACGGCTCGGCGACCCGCCCGACGCCGCGCGCTTCGCGGAGCACCGCACCGCGATGGAGTCCGCCCTCGAGCGCCTCGCGGCAGTGGAGCGCCACTACCTCCGCAAGGAGAACCAGCTCTTCCCGATGCTCGAGAAGCACGGCTTCTCCGGCCCGTCGCAGGTCATGTGGGGGCTTCACGACGAGGTCCGGGCGACGCTCAAGCGGTGCCGCGCCGCGCTTGCCGGGCCCGACGCCGCCCGCGCCGCCGCCGAGGCCGGGTTTCTCGCCCGCAAGGTTCTCGACATGGTCTACAAGGAAGAGCGCGTCCTCTTCCCGACCGCGCTCCAGATGCTCGATCCGGCCGAGTGGGCCCGGATCCGCGAGGGCGAGGCGGCGATCGGGTATGCCCTCGCGTCTCCGGCCGCCGACTGGGCTCCGGCGGGCGGGGCTCCCGCCGCGCCGAGGCCCCCCGCCTCCGGCCCCTCCCGCGTCGCCGCCCCTGACGACACGGTCTATCTCGACACCGGCCTCGTCACGCTGGAGCAGGTCAACCTGCTCCTCCGGAATCTCCCCGTGGACGTGACGTACGTCGACGAGACCGACACCGTCCGCTATTTCTCCGGGGGCCGTTCCCGGGTCTTTCTCCGGTCCCCCGAGATCATCGGGCGGAAGGTCCAGCAGTG
>CAYUME010000236.1:0-7201 GCA_964445475.1 uncultured Planctomycetia bacterium | reverse complement strand
CCACTCGATGGGCGGCAAGCTGACCACGGACGTGGCCGGCATCGACGCGCGCGTCAAGGCGGCCGTGCCGTCGTGCGGTGGCTGCGGCTCGGCGCCGGGCAAGATCTCCGGCATGCCGGGCTCCGGGATGCGAGGCGGCGAATCCGAGCTGCACCTCAAGACCATCGACGACTGCGCCTACCTCCCGCGCATCCGCTGCCCGATCCTCTTCCTCTCGCCGACGAACGACTTCGCCGGGCCGCTCGACAACATGGCCGAGAACTGGAAGCAGATCGGCAGCCAGGAGGTCCGCTACGCGATCTCGCCGCACTTCAATCACCGGCACGTCGCCGAGTTCAGCGTCAGCCAGTACCTCTGGTTCGGGCAGCATCTGAAGGGCGGCGCGCCGCTGCCCGCGACGCCGGCGCTCGCGCTGAAACTGGACACGCCCGACGGCGTGCCCGTGGCGACCCTGAAGCCGGATCGAGCCGCGGAGGCCACCCGCGTCCTCATCTATTACTCGATCGATCCCCATGTGCTGACCCGCTTCTGGCGGGACGCGCAGGCCAAGCGCGAAGGCGACACGTGGGTCGCGCGCTGCCCGGTCCTGAGCACCGATCAGCCGTTGTACGTGATGGCCAGCGTCTACTATCCGCTCCAGCAGACGTTCAAGCGCCACCAGTGGATCGGCTTCGATCATATCAAGGAGTTCGCGATCAGCTCGTCGATGCTCACGCAGCTCCCGGCCGACCTCACGAAGGCCGGCGTCAAGTCGACGGACACGGCTGAGGCGATGATCGACGACTTCGCGCGGGACTGGCAGGACTGGACCCGCCTGGAATGGGGGAACCCGCACGTCTGGGACGCGTCGACGCGGAAGATCAAGGATCCCAAGTGGCGCGGGCCGGACGGCGCGCAGCTGGCGATCGACGTCAAGGCGCCGAAGGACTGCACGCTGTCGATCCGCGTCCGCCTGAACGACTGGGGCGCGTATCCGAACAAGCCGGGCGGCGAGTATGCGGCCGCGCTGCCGGTCAAGGGCTCGCCGGACTGGCAGACCTTGACGTTCAGCCTGCCGGACTTCCATCCGGTGAACGAGCAGACGAAGGGGCCGCTCGCGAGCTGGTCGACCGCGACCGAGCTGTCGCTGCGCGGCGGGGCGGAGGTGATCCAGGCGGGCGCGAAGGTGAAACGGGGCGGGGAGGCGTGGGGCGAGCCGCGGCAGTTCCGGAACCTCCGCTGGGTCGGCGGCCGGCGGGAGACCGGGGCGGTCCCGGCCGGCCCGGGCGTCCTCACGCCCCAGCAGCTCGAGGGCCAGATCCAGAAGGCGATCCGGGAGTCGACCGATCAGGAGAAGCGGGAGCGGAAGTAGCCGCCTGTTGAACGCGGCATCCGACGAAAGGAGGGGAGCCGATGGGGACGCGAGGCGTGGCCGGGCTGGTGTGTCTGGCGGTCCTGGGAGGGCGCGCGGCGGCAGCCGCGGAGGCGCCGGCGCCGGCGGTGGAGACGGCGGAGCGGGTGCGGTGGTTCACCGAGGCCAAGTTCGGCATGTTCATGCACTGGGGCCTCTATTCCCACGCGGCCGGGGTCTGGAAGGGGAAGAAATACTACGGAATCGGCGAATGGCTGATGCATCGCGCGAAGATCCCGGTCCGCGAATACGAGACGCTGGCCGCCTCCTTCAACCCGGTGAAGTTCGATGCCGCGGCGTGGGTCCGAACGGCCAAGCAGGCGGGGATGAAGTACATCGTGATCACCGCCAAGCACCACGACGGCTTCGCGATGTTCAAGTCGGCGGCCTCCCCCTTCAACATCGTCGACGCCACGCCCTTCAAGCGCGACCCGCTGAAGGAGCTGGCGGACGCGTGCCACAAGGAGGGCCTCCAGATCTGCTTCTATTATTCCCAGTACCAGGACTGGCACGAGCCGGGCGGCGGGGGCAACACGTGGGAGTTCCCGAACAACGCGGAGCGGTTCGGCGAGTACTTCGAGACCAAGTGCAAGCCTCAGATCCGGGAGCTGCTCACGCATTACGGGCCGGTCGGGCTGATCTGGTTCGACACGCCCGGGCGCATGACCCGGGAGCAGTCGCAGGAGCTGCTGGACATGGTCCGCACGCTCCAGCCGCGGTGCCTGGTGAGCAGCCGCGTCGGCAACGACGTGGGCGACTACACGGACCTGGGCGACCACGAGCTGCCCGCCGAGATCATCAGGACGCCGTTCGAGTCGCTCTTCACGCACAACGACAGCTGGGGCTTCGTCTGGTACGACAAGAACTGGCGGAGCCCGAGCGAGCTGGTCCGGATGCTGGCACAGATCAACGGCAGGGGCGGCAACTTCCTCCTGAACATCGGGCCGCAGGGGGACGGCGCGCTGCCCGAGATGAGCCTCCGGGTGCTGCGGCAGGTGGGCGCCTGGGTGGAGAAGAACAGGGAGAGCGTTTACGGGACGAGCCACTCGGCCTTCCCCCCGCTGACGTGGGGCGACTGCACGACGCGGCCGGGCACGCTTTACCTGCACGTCTTCGACTGGCCGAAAAACGCGGCCCTGCGCGTGCCGGGCCTGGCCTGCACGATCCGCTCCATCCGGCTCCTGGACGGCGGGAAGGCGCTTGCCCACGCGCGCGACGGCGGCGATCTTCTCGTCACCCTGCCGCGCGAGATGCCGGACCCGTTCGACACGGTCGTGGCCGTCGACTACGAAGGCGACCTGAAGGTGGATCCCGTGCGCACCCTGATGGACGGGTACGAGGCGTCCTTCCTCGCGCTGGAGGCGCAGCGCTCCGGTGCGGCCAAGGCGCGGAAGCTGTCGTGGATGGAGGAGTTCGGGGACTGGAAGCACGCGAACGTGATCGAGGGATGGAAGACGGAGGCAGACGCCGTCCGCTGGGCCTTCCGCGCGCCGAAGGCGGGCGAGTACTGGATCGAGCTGGACTACGCGTACCCGACCAATCGCAAGCGGCAGGAGGGCGTCATCCGGGTGGGCGGCCAGCAGCTGCTGTTCGAGACGAAGGACACCGGCGACAAGGACCACCACTTCCAGCCGCACCGGATCGGCGTGGTCGCGGTCCCGGCGGGCGCCGGCGAGCTCTCGGTCCACCCGGTGGGAGCCGAGGACGCCTTCCTGAAGCTGAGAAGCGTGAAGCTGGTCCCCTTCGAATGACGCTCGCCATGGAGGGACTCGCTTCGCTCCCTCCCTCCATGGCTCGCTTTGCAACCGATGGCGCGGCATACGACCGCCGCGCCATCGGTTGCTGACCGCGGGCGGGATCACCGCTCTTCCGTGTGGCTGGTTCGACGTCGCCCGGCCCGAATCGAAAGGGAGTTCGGCATGCGTACCGCGAGCCTTTGGCTGGCCATGACGTGCATGGCGGGATTGGGCCTCGCCGCGGAACCCGGGGCAGGAACCGCGGACGCGCGCCCGGCGCTATCGCGGAAGGACTACTCCTTTTCCTGCTGGCTGAACGGGTGGCGCAAGCAGGCCGACGACCCCGCCCCGGACCTCCTCTGTGTCGAATCCGGCCGTTTCGGGTTCGCGCTGGACCTGGCGGCCCCCGACAAGCCCCGCTTCGCGCTCTTCAACGACGACCTGGACTACCTCGGAGGCCTGGAGGCTGGCGTCTCGCGCCTGGCCGCCCTCGCGCCCGCCGAGCTGCAGGTGGAGCTGGAAGCCGCGGGGAAGACGTGGCGGATGACCGGCTGCCGGGCCGGAGCGTCCAAGGCGCCGGGCCGCCTGAGCGCGGTCCGCCTGTGGGAGTCCGGCCGGTGGGTCCAGCATTACGACGTGCTGGACCCGGTCTTCCAGGATGCCGGCGGCGCCCGCCTGGCCTGCACGGGCCTGCTCGACCTGGTGGCCTGGCCCGACTCGCTCACCTTCAACGTGGACCTGGCCCCCAGCCCCGTCTACGAGAACGGGCCGGGCGAGGGCGTCGTCGGCAGCGGGCTCTGCGTCATCGACAAGCCCCTGGACATCCCCCACGACGCCGCCACCGACCCGGAGATCTTCACCGTGGAGTGCTGGGTGAAGATCCCGGAGTCCCTCGCGGACGGCAGCCACGGGTGGCTGCTCTGCAAGAACAGCAACGAGTGGCAGGACGGCAACTTCGGGTTCGAGCTGAGATCGGACTCCGTGATCGCCACCCTGAACACCGGCGGAGGACGGGAGAACCAGCACGCCCTGAACGGACGGCAGAAGCTGGCCCCGGACGCCTGGAACCACCTGGCGCTCTCCTACGACGGGAAGACGATGCGTTTTATCCTCAACGGGAACCCGCAGGGCGCCGAGGTCATCGACAAAAAACGCGTGCCCGGCAAGGGGCTGCTGCGCATCGGCAAGCGGGCCGACACGGCCGGGAAGGCGGTCCCGGCCCTCTACGACCAGGTCCGCATCTGGAGCCGGGCGCTGCCGCCCGAGGAGATCAAGGGCCACGCCGCCCGGCCGGGGGAGATCCCGGTCCGCCAGGGCCTGGCGTTCGAGGAGAATTTCGAGCCGAAGGGCGGCGGCCGCTACGAGCCGCCCGTCTGGACCGGCACGCGGCTGCGGGCCCGCTTCAAGGCCGCGGGACGCAGCTGGGAAAGCGAGATGCGCGTGCCCGGCGCCTGGAGGTGCGGCGACCGGCGGCGGCTGACGCTGAACTGCGACCTGGACGGGAAGGACGCCGGGCGGCAGGACGTCTCCGTCCAGGTCCGCACGCCGGACGGCCAGTCCTTCCCGGTCACCATCGACCCGGCGCGCACCTGCCACGTGGCGGAGGTCCGGGGCGTCAAGCGGGCGTGGAAGACCGGCTACACGGACATCCGGAATTACGACGAGCTCCTCATCGCCGTCGAGAACAAGGCGGACGCCGACCGCGTCGTCTCCCTGCTCGTCGACCTGACGGGGACGGCCAATGTCACCGGGCTCTGCCCGGTGCTCTGCGACGAGAAGGGCGTGCCCACGGGGCTGCCCGTCCAGCTGAGCAAGAACTGGCACTACGGCCGGACCGGCGACTACCTCCGCGCCTTCCTGCGGATCCCCGCGAGACCGGGCGCCAGCGTATACCGGCTCCGGGTGGTTTATGGCTTCTACGGGACGCTTCCCTCCGCGAGCCACGCCCAGCTTTCGCTGATCGGCTACGGCGGCAACGGGCGCTGGGACCAGCTGGCCATCGGGTGCTGGGGCGAGACGTTCTGCCTGGACATGGACATGAGCCTGACCGAGCAGGCCATCACCGACGTCCGCTGCCTGATGGTGCGCAAGGGGGCGAACGGGACCCCGTGGAGCTGGACGGACGGCGGATGGGGGGGGGACTGGCTGTGCGTCAACGACGGCAAGGGGCGGAAGCTCTGCTTCAGCGGGATGAAAACGGCTTACCTGGCGCACGGCCCCTGCCTGACGGACGTCCGGTACCACGGCCACTACGGACCCGGTCGCGAGGTGGACATCCAGGCCGCCGTGCAGACCCTGCGGACGGACGACTACGCCAGGACCTTCCACCGGCTCCGCTATACCTTCCGGCAGGCGCTTCCCGTCGCCAAGACCTGGCTCTTCAAGATGGGGCGCACCGGGGGACTGGTCACGCCCAAGATCGCGTACGGGGATGTGGGCGGGCTGACCGCCGAGAAGGAGGTCCCGGAAACCATCAAGCCCAACGAGCTGTTTCTCGACACGATCGCGCTGCCGGGCTCCGGGCCCTGGTGGATCGCCTTTCCCGGGGCCCGGCTCCGCGACGGACGCATGCCGGACGGCAGCCGCGCCTTGATCATCCGCGGATTCAAGGCCACCTTCGGCGGCAGGACCTTCACCGGGCCCCGGATCTCCATGCCCGCCATGGCCGCGCGGAATCTCGACCTGCTGATCGTCCCCCCCAAGGAGGTTGCGGAATACAAGCCGGGCGACACGGTGGACCTGGACCTGGAGTGGATCACCCTCCCGAGGGCCGCGGAGGATTACTACGGCCCGAACGAGGCCTTCCGGCGGCACCTCGCTGACCATCCCAGCTCCTGGAAGACCGTATACCGCGAGGCCCGGGGCAACGATCTGAACATCAAGGTCGATGGGGGTGCGATGCTCAATGCCTACCCGGTCGTCATCCGGACGGACAAGCCGGAAGTCCGGGTGGCGATCCGGGGGGGCGTCGGCTTTGTCCCCATCCGGTTCGAGGGGCTCCCCTCGACGAAAGGCCGCGCGTTGTACCGGATCGTCGACGGCAAGGACGTGAAGCTGGACCAGTCCGTGCACGGGAACGACTTCTGGCAGACGGATTACGACGCGGGGACCCGCTCGTTCAAGATGAGCTTCAACCTGCCCCTGGACGGGCTGGAGGGCTCGACGTGGGGTCTCAAGACGGAGCCGTGAACGGCCGGGCCCCGCAGCGCCCGGGACGACGGGATTCCGCGCGTCGCCGCATGCGGAAGGAGCTCGAACCATGGTCATCCGGCTGAAGGCCTTCGCGGTCATGGCGGCGATGGCGGCCTCCCAGTCGCTCCGGGCCGCGGAGGAGACCCTGCCGCCCTTCCGGGACGGCAGGGCGCCGCAGACGTTCGAGGACCTGTGGGCGGGCTATGACCCGCGCCGGGAGCCGCTGGAGACCGAGGTGCTCAAGGCGTGGGAGGAGGAGGGCGTGGAACTGCGCGTCGTCCGGTTCCGCATCGGCGTCTTCAAGGGGCGGAAGGCGATGCTGGCGGGCGTCTACGGCTTCCCGAAGGGCGGCACGAAGCTGCCGGGGCTGCTGCAGATCCACGGCGGCGGGCAGTCCGCCGATCACAAGGCGCCGCTGACCAACGCCAGGCGCGGATACGCCTCCCTCGCCATCTCCTGGGCGGGGCGGATCAGCGCGCCGGGCTACACCGTCAACCCGGACGGCGTCGCCCTCTTCTGGGCCGGCAAGACGGACGACCCGAACTACCGGCTCACGACGGACTGGGGCGCGCTCGACGGCTATCACGCGCCGTGCCGGAACCCGAAGAACCACTTCGGCAGCGTGGCGCCGAACCCCTGGACCCTGGACGCCGTGGAGTCGCCGCGCAACAACAGCTGGTTCCTCTGCGCGCTGGCCGCGCGGCGCGCGCTGACGTTCCTGGAGCGGCAGCCGGAGGTGGATCCGGACCGGCTGGGTGTGTACGGGCACTCGATGGGCGGCAAGCTCACCGTGATGACGGCGGCGGCGGACCCGCGCGTCAAGGCGGCGGCGCCCTCCTGCGGCGGCATCAGCGACCGCGCCGGCGACAACCCCCTCTATGCG